>DASQSO010000491.1:0-8147 GCA_035642335.1 Caulobacteraceae bacterium | reverse complement strand
CCAGAGTGGCTTTTCATTCAGAAGTTCGCTCCCGGTCGCCCCTGTCCTTGGCGGATTTCTGAATGGCCACTCTGGCCGACCATTGAACTAGGGGGTCGGGGGCGATAGGTCAAAGCCCGGACACCGTTCTTCGCGTCGAGGCTCTTGAAGACCATGCAACGCAGCACCGCCCCGTTCCTGTGCGCCCTCATCGCTTCGGCGGCGTTGATCGGCGCCTGTACGCCGACCACCGACTTCCAGGGCTTCCAGGCCATCGACGCCAAGCCGCAGGATCTGCAGGCCGGCATCGACACCAAGCAAAGCGTGCGCACCAAGCTCGGCACGCCGTCGGCGGTGTCGACCTTCGATCCGGACGTCTGGTTCTATATTTCCCAGGTCACCGAGACCCAGGCCTTCTACCAGCCGAAAATGATCCGCCGCGATGTGGTGGCCGTGTCGTTCAATAAGGGCGGCGACACCGTCGCCAAGATCGACACGCTGAGCCTCAAGGACGGACGGGTGATCGCCTATGACGGCCGCGAGACCCCTACCCGCGGCCGCCAGCTGACGGCCATCGAGCAGCTGATCGGCGAGATTGGCAGCGGCTCGCTCGCGACCCCCACCGACGTCACTCCGGGCACCCGGCCGGGGCAATAGACCGGCGCTCCGGGCCGCCCGGGCTCGCCGCGCAAAAGAACGAGGCCGGCCCAGGGGTGGGCCGACCTCACTTTCGTTTCCGACGGGGGAACTCGCCTTAGAACTTGTGCGCCAGCACCGCCAGCAGCAGCAGGGCGACGATGTTGGTGATCTTGATCATCGGGTTCACCGCCGGGCCGGCGGTGTCCTTATAGGGGTCGCCGACGGTGTCGCCGGTGACGGCGGCCTTGTGCGCCTCCGATCCCTTGCCGCCGTAATTGCCCTCCTCGATGTACTTCTTGGCGTTGTCCCAGGCGCCGCCGCCGGCGGTCATCGAGACGGCGACGAAGAGACCGGTGACGATCACGCCCACCAGCATGGCGCCGAGCGCCGAGAAGGCGTCGGCCTTGCCGGCGATCCAGTCGATCACGAAGAACAGCACGATGGGCGAGGCGACAGGCAGCAGCGACGGGGCGATCATCTCGCGGATGGCCGCCTTGGTCAGGATGTCGACCGCCTTGCCGTATTCCGGCTTGACCTCATAGGTCATGATCCCGGGGTTTTCCTTGAACTGCCGGCGCACCTCGGTCACCACGGCTCCGGCCGCGCGGCCCACCGCCGTCATGGAAAGCCCGCCGAACAGGAAGGGCAGCAGCCCGCCGAACAGCAGTCCAACCACCACATAGGGGTTGGAGAGGTCGAAGGCGACCGTCCCGATCCCGGCGAAGAACGGGAACTGGGCGGCGTTTTCCGGGGCCGCGAAGAAATGCAGATCCTGGGTATAGGCCGCGAACAGCACCAGGGCGCCGAGACCGGCCGAGCCGATCGCATAGCCCTTGGTCACCGCCTTGGTGGTGTTGCCGACGGCGTCGAGGGCGTCGGTGGACACCCGCACCTCGCTGGGCAGGCCGGCCATTTCGGCGATGCCGCCGGCGTTGTCGGTTACCGGCCCGAAGGCGTCCAGGGCGACGATGAAGCCGGCCAGGGACAGCATGGTGGTGGTGGCGATGGCGATGCCGAACAGGCCCGCCAGCTTATAGGTGACGATGATGCCGGCGATGATCACCAGCGCCGGCAGGGCGGTGGATTCCAGCGAAACCGCCAAGCCCTGGATGACGTTGGTGCCGTGGCCGGAGACCGAGGCCGCGGCGATCGACTTCACGGGCCGAAAGCCGGTGCCGGTATAGTATTCGGTGATCACCACGATCAGCGCGGTCACCGCCAGGCCGGTCAGTCCGCAACCGAACAGGGCGTCGGGGCTCACCAGCTTGTCGTTAATGGTCAAGGCGTTCGGGACCAGGGAGTGAATCACCCACCAGACCGCGCCGATGGAGAGCACGCCGGTGACGATCAGGCCCTGATAGAGCGCGCCCATGATGTTGTTTGACTTGCCGAGGCGCACGCCGAAGGTGCCGATGATCGAGGTGACGATGCAGACCGCGCAGATGGCCAGCGGCAGCAGCATCATGTTGTTCACATTGGCCGGGTCGCTCCGGAAGAAGATCGCCGCCAGCACCATGGTGGCGACCGTGGTCACCGCATAGGTCTCGAACAGGTCCGCGGCCATGCCGGCGCAGTCGCCGACATTGTCGCCCACATTGTCGGCGATGGTCGCGGCATTGCGGGGGTCGTCCTCGGGAATGCCGGCCTCGACCTTGCCGACCATGTCGCCGCCGACATCGGCGCCCTTTGTAAAGATGCCGCCGCCGAGACGGGCGAAGATGGAGATCAGGCTGGCGCCGAAGCCGAGCGCCACCAGCGAATCGACCACCTCGCGGCTGATCGGATCCTTATGCAGGACGAGGGTCAGGACGGTGAAATAGCCGGCGACGCCGATCAGGGCGAAGCCCGCCACCAGCATGCCGGTGATGGCGCCGGAGCTGAAAGCGAGCGACAGGCCCTTGGCCAGGCTCTCGCTGGCCGCCTGAGCGGTGCGCACATTGGCCCGCACCGAGATCAGCATGCCGGCGTAGCCGGCGGCGCCGGAGAGAACCGAGCCGATCAGAAATCCCGCGGCCGCAAACGGGCCGATCAGGAAAAAGACCGCGATCAGGATGACCACGCCGACCATGGCGATGGTAGTGTATTGCCGGCTCAAATAGGCCTGGGCGCCTTCCTGGATCGCCGCGGCGATCTCCTGCATTTTCTCGCTGCCGGCGGATTTCTGCATCAGCAGACCCGCCTGGACGGCGCCATAGATCACCGCCAGCACGCCGGCCCCGATGACCAGCCAAAGATAAGAACTCATGTTCGAGGCGCCCCTTCGTGTTCTAGCGCACCGGGCGCGGCCGAAAGCGCAACCGTTTGCGCCGGCTGGGCCGCCTTACCCGGAAATTGAGGACGGCGCCGCCAAATCAGGCGGCCCCAAAAGCCGGCGGAAAGTGCCAAATGTGCGAGGGCTACGCAACCGCCCGTGATTTTTGAGTAAAATCAGGGCGGCCAGGCGCGCGGCGCCGGGGGCCTAAACCAGCACGGCAAGCCGCTCCAAGGCGTTTTCCAGCTTGGCCTTGGCGGATTGGGCTTCGGCCAGGCGATCGCGGTTTTCGTCGACCACCTCTTCCGGCGCGCGGGCGACGAAGTCGGCGTTGGCCAGCTTTTTCGCCGTCCGGTCCGCATCGGCGCCAAGGACGGCGATCTCCTTGGCCAGGCGGGTGCGCTCGGCGGCGACGTCGATGATGTCGGCGATGACTAAAGCGCCGGTCGCCTCGCCGATGACGAACTGCACGGCGCCGGCGGGGGCGGCGTCGGCCAACTCGATGCCGGAAAGCCTGGCCATTCGCTCGATCAGCGCGCCGTGTCGAGCCAGACGCTCACGTGTCGCCGCCTCCGCGCCGACCAGCACCAGCGGCGCCTTGGCCGGCTGCGGCACATTGGTTTCGGCGCGGATGGAGCGCACCGCGTCGATCAGCGCGATCAGCCAATCGACCTCCGCCTCGGCCGCAGCGTCGATCCAGGCGTCCCGCAGCCGCGGCCAGGGCGCGGTGATCAGCATCCCCTCGGCCGGCTCGCCGAACTCGGCCCACAGGGTCTCGGTTATGTAGGGGCTGATCGGATGCAGCAGCTTCAGGCATATCTGCAGTGTCCAGGCGGCGGTGGCGCGGGTCTCGGTCGCGGCCGCCGCGTCGTCGCCGTTCAGGATCGGCTTGGCCAGCTCCACATACCAGTCGCAGAAGACGTTCCAGATAAACCGGTAGACGGTCCCGGCGGCGTCGGAAAAGGCGCAGGCCGCCAGCGCCTCGGTCATCTCGGCGACGGCCTTGACCGCCTCGCCGCGGATCCAGCGGTTCAGGGTGTGCTGGACGCCAGCCGGATCGAAGCCTGGCGCGCGCCGGCAGTCATTGACCTCGCAAAAGCGCGCGGCGTTCCACAGCTTTGTGCCGAAATTACGATAGCCTTCAATTCGCTGGCGCGACAACCTGATGTCGCGCGCCTGGCCCGACATGGCGGTCAGAGTGAAGCGCACGGCGTCGCAGCCGTAGTCGTCGATCAGCTCCAGCGGGTCGAGCACGTTGCCCTTGGTCTTCGACATTTTCACCCCCTCGGCGTCGCGCACCAGGGCGTTGAAGACCACGCGGCGGAAGGGAACCTGGCCGGTGAAGTGGAGGCCCAGCATCATCATCCGGGCGACCCAGTAGAAGATGATGTCGAAGCCGGTAACCAGGGTGTCGGTGGGGTAGAAACGCTTCAGATCGTCGGTCTCGTGCGGCCAACCGAGCGTCGAAAACGGCCAGAGCCCCGACGAAAACCAGGTGTCGAGCACGTCCTCGTCCTGGCGCAGCGGCTCATCGCGGCCGTAGTGCTCCAGCGCCGCGGCGCGGGCCTCACCTTCCGTCTCCTCGACGAAGATTCGCCCGTCCGGCCCGAACCAGGCGGGGATGCGATGGCCCCACCAGAGCTGGCGCGAAATGCACCAGGGCTCGATGTTGCGCATCCATTCGAAGTAGGTCTTTTCCCAGTTACGCGGCTCGAGGATGGTCTTGCCCTCCTCCACAGCCCGGATCGCCGGCTGGGCCAGCACCTTGGCGTCGACGTACCACTGGTCGGTCAGATAGGGCTCGACCACCACGCCGGAGCGCTCGCCGTGCGGCACGCTGTGACGAATGGTCTCGATTCCGCGCAGCAGGCCGAGCGCCTCGATCGCCTCGACCACCTTCTTGCGCGCGACGAACCGGTCCAGGCCGCGATAGGCCGGCGGGACCTCGTCGTTCAGCCGCGCGAACGGATCGAGGATGTTGATCATCGGCAGCCTGTGCCGCTGGCCGACGCGAAAGTCGTTGAAGTCATGCGCCGGGGTGATCTTCACCGCGCCGGAGCCCTTTTCCGGGTCCGCCTGCTCGTCGGCGATGATCGGGATCGGCCGCCCGACGATGGGCAGGCGCACGCACTTGCCGATCAGGTGTTTGTAGCGCTCGTCCGACGGGTGCACGGCCACGGCCGTGTCGCCCAGCATGGTCTCCGGCCGGGTGGTGGCGACGATGATTTCGCCGGAGCCGTCCTCCAGCGGATAGGCGAAGTGCCAGAAATGACCCTCCACCTCGCGCTGGTCGACCTCCAGGTCGGAGATGGCGGTCTGGAACCGCGGGTCCCAGTTCACCAGCCGCTTGTCGCGATAGATCAGCTTCTGTTTGTGCAGGGCGACGAAGACCTTGCGCACCGCCTCCGAGAGGCCTTCGTCCAAGGTGAAGCGCTCGCGGCTCCAGTCGCAAGAGGCGCCCAGGCGGCGCAGTTGCCTGACGATCGTCCCGCCCGACGCCGCCTTCCACTCCCAGACCTTGGCCACGAAGGCGTCGCGGCCCAGGTCGCGGCGGCCCATATTGCCGGCGGCGGCCAACTGCTGCTCCACCATCATCTGGGTGGCGATGCCGGCGTGGTCTGTGCCCACCACCCACAGCGCCGCCTTGCCGCGCATGCGCTCGAAGCGGATCAGCACGTCCTGCAGCGTATTGTTCAGCGCGTGGCCGATGTGCAGCGAGCCGGTGACGTTCGGCGGCGGGATCACCATCGAGAACGGCGCGGCGTGCGGGTCCTTCGCCAGCGCGCGCTCCGGCGAAAAGGCGCCCGACGCCTCCCAGCGGTCGTAGACGCCGGTTTCTATGGCTGCGGAATCGAAGGTCTTGTCGAGCATGGCGTCAGAACCGCGGGCGGGGCGCGCTTCATAACCGCTGGCGCGCGCGAAGTCAGAGACTTTCCGAAAGGCCGAACGCGTCGGCCCGCAAGGTAAGAATTTCTAACCTACTCGCCGGCGGGCGATGCGCTCGACTTCTTCTTCCACCTTGATCCGGACGATGGTTGGCAAGTGCTCGTCCAGCCAGGCCTTCAGCAGCGGCCGCAACAGTTCGGCAACCACGTCTTCCAGGGTGCGGCCGCCCTTGGGCATGGCGATCGAGCGGGCGAGGTGGCCGAAGGCGGTGGCGGTCTGGTCGGCGGTCGGGTCGCTGACCAGCGGCGCATCGTCATAGGCCGCGGCGGCCATCAACGGCTCGGGCATGGGCTCGACCCGCGGCTGCGCCGGCTCGGGCAGCGGATCGGTCAGCTCCAGGATGTCATCGGCTTCCACCGTGGGCATCGCCTCGGCCGCCATGGGCTCTGGCATTGGCGCCTTGGCGGGAGCCGCCTCCGCCTCCGGCTCATCCTCCGAGATGATCCGCCGGATGGAGGCCAGGATCTCCTCCATGGTGGGTTCCTGGACGTTCGGTTCGGACATGGGCTTATCGCGATCAAAGGGCGGTGACGCCGATTCGGGTAACCTAGGCGGACAAGGCCGATCAGGCAAATTCCCCGTCGCGCGTCTGGTGTGGCGGATTGGCCTAGAAGACGAAGCCGGCCTTGGCCTCGAACCCGGCCAGAATCGGCGGCGTGGCGTCGAATACCGCGCGCCAGCCCACCCCGTCGGGCGCGCGCCGATAGAGCCGCAGCGCGCCCACCGGCCCGTCGCGGACCACCACGGCCAGCCGGCCGTCCTCGGCCAGGGCCTCGATCCAGGCCACGGGGACCTGCGCGACCGCGCCCTCGCAGACCACCACGTCATAGACGCCGGCCGGAGGCGGACCGCCGGCCTCGCCCTGGGTGACGGTCAGGCCCAGCGCCCGCATGATCGCCGCCGCATAGGGCGCGGCGATGGCCAGCGCCGTCTCACCGGACCGCGGCCGCACCGCCTGCAGCAGCTTGCCGACGTCGCGCGGCCGCAGCATCCAGCGGCCGGGGGCGTATTCGACCTCGGCGTCGGCATAGGCCATGTAGGACTGGGCGGGCGGGCAGAAGGCCTCGCGCGGCACATTGCGCATGGCCGTCTGGATGTTGAGGTCGGTGACGTCGCTGACGCGCACCTGGCTGTCGACCATGGTCTGACGCTGGGCGGCGAAATCGAACGACGGCATCAAGTTTCCTCAGGTGAATCCAGCGCGCCGTTTATAGGGCGGCTCTTAACGCCAAAGCAATCGGAGCGGCCTCCGTCATTGTCGGCGGGACGGGCTTCTGCTAGCCATCCCGCCCTGCCCGATGGCCTGGTGGCGGAGTGGTTACGCAACGGACTGCAAATCCGTGTACCCGAGTTCGATTCTCGGCCAGGCCTCCACAGATTTCGGTAGTGCTTCAGTTTGAATTTCGAGGCAGCTAGTGAATCCGGCTGAAGGTAAACGCACCAACTTCTGAACCGTCCCGCCCAACCGCGGTCCCTCGAATCGTTGGTCCTTCAATCGTGCCCCGATAGAGCACGCCGTCATACCGCGGCCAGTCAGGTCAGCGTCGTCGCGATCCGCCAGGGCCGAGGCGTCTTCGACGGATGCGTTCATCATTCGGCTCATGTCTGACGATCTTCACGGGTGCGCGGCCGCCACCGGTGGCCCGGCTTGGCGGTGCGGCGATGGCGTTTGTCCAGAGGAAAGGATGGCTAGCGTAGGTTGTTGTTGTTGTTGTTGTTGTGGTTGTCGCCGGCCATCCTTACCTCTGGACAATCGGTGCTGGCAGACTCCTCCGGAGTCACCAGATCAAGGGCTTCGAGCCCGATGAACGCCATGTGCGGCGCCTGTCGCGCGTCGAACCAGACGCATCGCGCGGAGGGATGCTCGGCCCCGTGGCCGACCCGTTCGGCGGTCATGACCGCGCCGCCCGACTTCAACCGCACGCGATCACCCGCCCGCGCTTTACACGCCTCGCCGGCCATCAGAGCCCCCCAACCGGCGCCGTCGAGAAACGCGCTGCAGACGCGCTGTTCGAACGGATCGATCGACCGATGCTGTGATGGCTGAGCATGCGAAAGAGTTAAGCACAGGCCGGAGAGGGGTCAGGGATTTCCTGACGACCTCCGGCCGGACGTCGTTGTCCAACCGCACGAAGCTCGTGCCGCCGGTCCCGTCAGTTCAACTGGAGGGCGTCCTGCTCTTCGCGGCGGGTCGCTTGCAGTTGGCCGCTGATCTCGCCGCTCGGGTGAGCGGCGGTCTGAAGGTCGAGCGACCATTTTCCGGCTTCCAGGTTGGCGATGTCAGAGTCCGTCAGGGTCGTCGTTCCCTCGATCGGGTTGGCCGGAGTCTGGG
>DASQSO010000490.1:0-4543 GCA_035642335.1 Caulobacteraceae bacterium | reverse complement strand
GCGAGGTTCTTCGACTATGTCTATCTGCGCGAAAATGCGGCCGGCCCCCACCAGGAATACTGGCACCACGGGGCCGGATGCCGCCGCTGGCTCGTGGTGACGCGAGATACCCGCAATCATGCGGTTCTGGCCGTGACCCTGGCGACGTCATGACCAAGACGCGATCCCGCCGCCTGGTCGAAGGTGGTCTGATCGATCGCGCTCGCCCCCTGAGTTTTTTGTTCGATGGACGGCGGTTCGAAGGCTTCGCCGGCGATACCTTGGCTTCGGCCCTCTTGGCGGGCGGTCAGACCCTGTTCGGCCGCTCGTTCAAATACCATCGGCCGCGCGGCCTTGTCTCGGCGGGTTCGGAGGAGCCGAATGCGCTGGTCGAACTGCGCACCGGCGCGCGCCGGGAGCCCAACACCAAGGCCACGGGCGTCGAGCTCTATGACGGGCTGATCGCCGAAAGCCAAAATCGCTGGCCCAGCCTCTCCTTCGACCTGATGGCGGCGGCGTCGCTGGCCGCGCCGTTTCTGCCCGCGGGCTTCTACTACAAGACCTTCATGTGGCCGGCGGCGTTCTGGGAAAAAGTCTATGAGCCGGCGATCCGCCGCGCCGCCGGTTTGGGTCGGGCCAGCGGCCTGCCCGACCCCGATGCTTACGAGAAATCCCACGCCTTCTGCGATCTTCTGGTGATCGGCGCCGGGCCGGCCGGGTTGATGGCCGCCCTCGCGGCGGCGCGGAGCGGCGCGCGGGTGATCCTTTGCGAGGAGGACTTTCGGCTGGGCGGGCGTCTGCTGGCCGACCGGGTGGAGGTGGACGGCCGACCGGGTCGCATCTGGGCGGAAGCCGCCGAGGCGGAGCTTCGCGGGTTGGCCAACGTGACGGTGATGGCGCGCACGGCGGTGGTCGCGGTCACCGACGGGGGCGATTATGCGGCGCTTGAACGGGTCGCCGATCACCTGCCGGCGCCCCTGCCGTGGCAGCCGCGCCAGAGGCTGTGGAAGATCGTGGCCCGTCGCTGTGTCCTGGCCGCCGGCGCGATCGAGCGTCCGATCGGCTTTGGCGGCAACGACCGGCCAGGCGTAATGCAGGCGTCGGCCGTGCGGGCCTACCTCAACCGGTTCGCGGTCGCGCCGGCCGAGCGCATGAGCGTGTTCACCACAACCGATGACGGCTGGACCACGGCGGCGGATTTGTACGAATCCGGTGTCGAGGTTGACGCGGTGATCGATCCCAGGCCGGACGTTGCGGACGCGGTTCGCGGCCTGGGTGAACAGACCGGCGCGCAAATCCTTTTGCAAGCGGAGGTCTGTGGTGTCGGCGGATCGGCTGGCGCACGTACGCTGCAAGTCTTGAGCGACGGGCGGATCACCTCCATCGCCACTGGCGGCCTGGCTGTGTCTGGCGGGTGGAACCCCAATATCGGCCTGGCGGCCCACCTTGGCCAACGCCCGGTCTGGTCGGACTGCTTATCGGCCTTTGTCTGCGCCACCCTGCCGCTGGGCATGACCGCCGTCGGCGCCGCCGCGGGCGAATTCAGCCTAGATCGGGCGCTGTCGATGGGGCTGGCGGCCGGCGCCGCCGCCGCGCTTGCGGCCGGCTTTGCATCGACCGCGGTCGACGCGCCGCGCGCCGACGACAGCCTGGTCGAGATCAAGCCGTTCTGGCGGGTCAGCCGGCCGCGCGGAAAGGTCTTCGTCGACCTGCAGAACGACGTCACCGACGCTGACGTCGCCCTTGCCGCGCAAGAGGGCTTTCAGGCCCTGGAACATCTCAAGCGCTACACGACGCTGGGCATGGCGACGGACCAGGGCAAGACGGGCGCGCTGCTGGGCCAGGCGCTGATGGCCGAACTGACCGGCCAGGCGATGTCGGAGCTCGGCGCGCCCATCGCCCGACCGCCGCAGGTTCCCGTTGCGATCGGGGCGCTCGCCGGCATTCACCGCGGCCGCGACTTTCGCCCGACACGCCGGACCGCCAGCCATGAGTGGGCCGAGGCCCGCGGGGCCGCGTTCACCGAGACGGGTCAATGGCTCCGCGCCCAATGGTTCCCGCGAGCGGGCGAGACCGATTGGCTGCAGTCCGTCTCGCGCGAGGTGGGTGCGGTGCGATCGGCGGTGGGGTTCACCGACGTGTCCACCTTCGGCAAGATCGACCTTCAGGGGCCTGACGCCGGCGCCTTCCTCGACCGGGTCTACATCAACACCTTTTCGACCTTGGCGGTCGGCAAGGCGCGGTATGGGGTCATGCTGCGCGAGGACGGCTTTGTCCTGGACGACGGCACGACCTCCAGGCTCGGGCCCGAGCACTTTCTGATGACCACCACCACCGTCAATGCGGCCAAGGTCATGCAGCATCTCGAATTCTGCCATCAGGTGCTGTGGCCGGACCTCGACTTGCAAATGGCGTCGGTCAGCGAGCAGTGGGCGCAATACGCCATCGCCGGGCCGTCGGCCCGCGCGGTCTTGGCGGGTCTGGTGGACCAAGGGTTTGACCTGTCCAATGAAGCCTTCCCCTATATGTCGGCCGGCGAACTGACCGTGTTGGGCGGGATGCGTGCGCGACTGTTCCGTGTCTCGTTTTCGGGCGAGCTGGCCTATGAGCTCGCGGCGCCAGCCCGCGCCGCCGAGGCGGTCGTCAACGCCCTGATCGAGCAGGGCGCGCCGTTCGGGATCACCCCATACGGCAGCGAGGCCTTGGGCGTCATGCGCGTCGAGAAGGGCCACGCCGCCGGCCCTGAATTGAACGGTCAGACCACCGCGGCCGATCTGGGGCTGGGGCGGATGATGTCGAAGAAGAAGGACTGTATCGGCAGGGTGATGGCCGGACGGTCGGCCCTGGTCGATCCCGCTCGACCGGCGCTCGCCGGTTTCAAGCCGGTCGATCCGTCGCAACGGATTCGGGCCGGGGCTCACTTCCTGCCGTTGGGCGCCGAGCCGGTCGCGGCGCATGACCAGGGCCACATGACGTCGACTGTGTTCTCGCCGACGCTCAACCAGTGGATCGGGCTGGGGCTGATTGAGCGTGGGCCGACGCGTCATGGCGAGCGCGTGCGCGCCTATGATCCGGTTCGCCGCGGCGACGTCGAGGTCGAGATCTGCGATCCCATCTTCGTTGATCCCGAGGGGAGCCGATTGCGTGGTTGACCTCGCGACGCCCGCCCTCGCGACCATTGGCGTTCAATTGAGCCGTCGCGACCCCGTGGAGATCATAAGCCTTGCGGCGCGGCGCGGCGCGGAGGCCGCCCTCTCGCTCAAGGTGCGGGAACGACTCGGGGCGGCGCTGCCCCAAGGCCCGCACCGCGGTTGGGCGAAGGACGTCTGCATCCTCGGCGTCGCACCCCGACGCTGGCTGATCGTGCGCGACGGCGCCGATCCGGACTTTGAACGCAATCTGGCCGCCGACCTTTCGGGTCTCGCCGCTGTCTGCCTCCAATCAGACGCCTATGTCGTACTGCGCGTGTCGGGCCCCGGCGCCCGCGCGGCGTTGGCCAAGGGCGTTCCCATCGACCTTCACCCGAAGGTTTTCAGCACCGCCGACGCGGCGGTCACGACCGCGGCCCACGTCAACGTGATCCTCTGGCAGGTCGAGGAGCGGCCGACCTACGAGCTGGCCGTCTATCGCAGCTACGCGCGGCATTTCCGCGGCTGGCTGCGCGACAGCGCAGCCGAGTTCGGCTTGGAAGACCTCAGTCAGGGTGAGCGATGACATCAGCGTCGGACGATCAGTGGATATTGACCTGCAGCTGCCCGGACGTCGCGGGCGTGCTGGCGCGAACCACCACCTTCCTATTCGAGCGAGGCGCCTTTCTTGCCGATGTGGAGTCGTTCAGCGATCGGCTGACGGCGCGATTCTTCATGCGGATCGTGTTCAGCCCAGCGCCGGGCGAGGCTCTGGAAATCGAACGGATTCAGAGCGAGTTCGAAATCCTCGCCAATCAGTTCGCGTTCAACTGGGCGATCACCGATGCGCGCGCGCGATGCCCGACCGTGATCGCGGTTTCTAAGTTCGGTCATTGCCTGAACGACCTGCTGCACCGCTGGAGTTCCGGCGAGCTGCCGATCGACATCCGAGCCGTGATCTCCAATCACGAGACCATGCGCGACCTGGTCGAATGGCATCAGCTGCCGTTTCACCATTTTCCCATGCGGCCAGACGCCAAGCCCGAACAGGAAGCGAAGATCCTCGGGGTTCTAGCGGAGACCGGCGCCGAGCTGCTTGTGCTCGCCCGCTACATGCAGATTCTGTCGGAGGGAATGTCGGCCCGGCTGGCGGGACGATGCATCAACATCCATCACTCATTCTTGCCGGGCTTCAAGGGCGCAAAACCCTATCATCAGGCCTATAGCCGCGGGGTGAAGATCATCGGCGCGACGGCGCACTACGTAACGGAAGACCTCGACGAAGGCCCCATCATCGAGCAGGCCGTCGAGCGGGTCGACCACAAGGCGGAGCCGCGGGATCTGGAGGCCATCGGGCGCGACATGGAGAGCGTGGTGCTGGCGCGCGCGGTCAAATGGCACGCCGAACGTCGCATCATTCGCAACGGCGCCCGAAC
>DASQSO010000489.1:0-4180 GCA_035642335.1 Caulobacteraceae bacterium | reverse complement strand
CCGACGTTGTCGTCGTCGCAGGCCTTGGCCATGGCCTCGCGCTCGGGGGCCGTCCAGCAATGGCCGGAGGGGTTCTGGAAGGTCGGGGTAATGTAGGCGAGAGCGGGTTTGACGCCGCCGGCCCAGGCGGCGGCGGGATTGGCCCGGTCCAGGGCCTGAAGCTTGGCGCCAAAGAAACGGAACACCTGCAGAGCCGCCAGATAGGCCGGGACCTCGACCGCGATCCGGGTTCCGTGGTCGACATGGAGCTTGGCCGCCAGGTCGATGCCCTGCTGCGAGCCGGAGAGGATCAGGATGCGTTCCGGCGGCGCGTCGAGGCCGAGTTCGGTCAGGTCGGCGGCGATCCGCGCTCTTAAGTCCGGCTCGCCCTCGGTGGGACCATACTGCATCATCTCAAGCGGCGCGGCGGGCAGGTCGAGGTCGTCGAAACTGTCGGGCGCCGGCAGGCCGCCGGCGAAGGAGATCACCCCAGGCCGCTGCGCCGTCTCCAGCATGGCCCGGACGGGCGAGCCCTTCAGGTCGGCGACGCGGGCGGAGAGCATTTTCGGGTCCTGACCGGTCAAAGATATTGACCTATCGACAGGCTAGGAGCGGCGGCATAACGTGTCAACATGGTTGACCCATCTCGCCAGGAGACCCTCCGCCGCGCCATCGAGCTGCTATTCTTCGGCTACCGCGAATTCACCGACCGGCCGGACCGCATCCTCGAGCGCCGGGGTCTCGGGCGGGTGCACCATCGCATCCTCTATTTCGTCGGGCGCAATCCGGCGGTTTCGGTCAAGGGGTTGCTGGAGATCCTCGCGGTCAGCAAACAGGCCCTGAGCGTCCCCTTGCGCCAGCTCACCGAGATGAAACTGGTCGCCGTCCTGGCCGGAACCAGCGACCGCCGCGTCAAGCGCCTGGTCCTGACCCCCGAAGGCCGCCGCCTGGAAGCCGACCTGACTGGAACCCAGATGCGGCGCCTGTCCGCGGCGTTCGAAGCGGCGGGGGATGATGATGAGGCGGGGTGGATGCGGGTGATGGAGAGGCTGGCCCGCACCGAACTCCAACCGTCATCCCCCGCTGGAGCCGCGTAGCGGCGGAATGCGGGGAATCCATGAACGCTGATCCAACAGGCCGTCCCCTACACGATCGTCTCCGCGGCCGGAGGCTGTAGCGAGGTGAGCAGGTCGAGGGGGATTTCGTCGAGCGGCTTTAAGTGCGCCTCGGCGTGTCGGCGGTCGAGCTCTTCGCGGATTTGGGCGTGTCGCTCGCGGGTCAGGCTGTAGCGGACGCCCATCGTGAAGGGCACGACCAGCAGGAGCGGCACGAGCACGCCGGCGACCAGGCCAAGACGCATCACCGAGTCGGCCGAAAGAGTGTGCGGATCGGCATGGGCCGGCCAACGCACCGCCTGGGTCAGCAGGAAGCCGGCGATGATGGCGCCGACCCCGGCCGTCGCCTTGCCGGAAAAGGCCAGGGCGGCGGAAAAGATGCCCTCCTGGCGCCGGCCAGTGTTCAGCTCCTGCACGTCGATGGTGTCGGCCAGCATGGAGACGAACATTATGCCCAGAAGGGTGCCGAGGAAGTTCTGGAAGGTGGCGTTGGCGATCAGGATGACCAGCAGCACCGTCGAGCCGTTGGGCGGCAGAAGGTGCAGCAGGCGAAGGCCGATCACCGCGACCCCGTCGATCGCCAGCATCGCGAAGGTCCAGAGCAGCACCGTCTTCTTGTCGAACAGCCGGCCGAGCAGGCTGAGCGCCGCGAAGGCCAGGATGGCGCCGAAGATGCCGACGCTGAACCATTGCAGCTGTTCCGGCGCCAGGCCCCAGAAATAGGTCTGCAGATAGATGCCGAGCGTGTCGGTGGTGCCGGTGACGGCGGCGGTGGTCACGGCGCCGAAGAACAGGATCAGGAAGTTGCGGTTGACGAAGGTCGAGGAGACGTCGCGCCAGACGCGCAGGAAGCTGAAGCGCGGCGTCGCGTTCACCGGCTGCATCAGATAGGGGATCTCGCGGCGGGTCAGTTCGGTCGTCAACAAGATCGCCGCCGCTACCGTCAGCGCCGCTATGGGGGCGAACAGGGCGTAGGCGTGCGGGTTTAGCTGGCCGGGGTTGTAGGCCTTGGTGCTGGCGAAGACGTAGCGCCAGGTGGTCAGCACGAAGACCAGCATGCCGATCAGGCCGACGGCGTAGCGCCAGGTGACGATCGTGGTGCGCTCGACATAGTCGTCGGAGAACTCGGCATAGAGCGCTGTCCAGGGCACCACGAAGATGCTCATCGAGACGTGGGTGAAGATCACCGTCACGAACAGCCAGGCCAGCAGAAGTGTCTGGCTGAGGCCCGCCGGCGGCGAGAAGGCGAGGTAGAGGCCGATCGCGATCGGGGCGGCGGAAATGTACATGAGCGGATGCCGGCGCCCGAGCCGGCTCTTCAGCCCGTCGGAGAAGGAGCCGATCAGCGGATCGCAGACCGCGTCGATGATCAGCGCGGTGGCGATCACCGCCGACGCCGCGAAGGCGTTCACCCCAAGCACCTGATTGTAGAAGAACAGCAGGAAGGTCGAGAAGGCGAAGTTCTTGACCGCTTCCGGCAGGGCCCCGACGGCCTGGAACACCTTGGTGGACAGGGGGACCTTGCCCACCCGGGTGCGGGCCCGCTGGTAGGTTTCCTCCGAAGCGCTCAATCGTGTCCCCTCTGGCGGCGCATAGCCGAGTCTGCTTCTTGCGCGCGCCCAAGGATGGCCACAAGGCGCCGGCGATGTCACCTGAAAGAGCGGCAATGCGCGCCGGCCTTATCGTGCGGTCAGGTCCAGCACGCAGGTCTCGCCGAGGGTCGGGCGCGAGACGGCCAGCCTAGCCAGGCTGGGGAACGCACCCTTCAGCCGTTCGGCGAAATAGAGGCAGAGCCGCTCCAGGGTCGGGGTCTCGAGGCCCGGCTTGTCGTTCAGGAGGCCGTGGTCCAACTCGCCGGCGACTTTGCGCAGCGCCGCGTCCAGCGCCGCGAGGTCGGCGATCCAGCCGGACGATTCTTGGGCCTCGCCGCGCAGGGTCGCCTCGACGCGGAACGAGTGGCCGTGCAGCCGGCGATAGCGGCTGTCGGCGGGACCTTCGTCCAGATAGTGGGCCGCATCGAAGGTCGCGGCCTTGCTGATCTCGAACATGCTCATGCGGCTTAGCGCAGTCCTAGATATTTGTGGGTCTGCAGGCTTAGACGCCAGCGCGGGTGGGAAAGACAATAGGCGATGGCGGCCTGGGTGTTGGCCTCGCGGTCGGGCCCGTCCATGGGCTGCAGCGAAAACCGCTCGAAGGCCAGGGCCTCGAACCGGGCGGGGTCGACCCCCGGCTGCGGGTAGACCAGCTTCAGCTCCTGGCCGGCCATCTGGGCGAGGGGGGCGTCGGCCTTAGGGCTGACGCAGATCCAGTCGAGGCCGTCGGGCGCGGCGATGACGCCGTTGGTCTCGACCGCGATCGAAAACCCCTCGGCGTGCAGCGCCTCGATCAGGGGGGCGTCGAGCTGCAGCAGCGGCTCGCCGCCGGTGCAGACAATGAGGCGGTTTTGCGGCTCGTCGCCCCAGCAGGCGGTGATGGCCCGGCTAAGGGAAAGGGCGTCGCCATATCGCCCGCCGCCGGTCCCGTCGACGCCGACGAAGTCCGTATCGCAGAAATTGCACACCGCCCGCGCGCGGTCCTGCTCGCGCCCGCTCCACAGGTTGCAGCCGGCGAAGCGGCAGAACACCGCCGTTCGGCCCGCCTGGCCGCCCTCGCCCTGCAGGGTCAGGAAGATCTCCTTGACGGCGTAAGTCATGGGGTGAGCGCCGCCCTGCCGCCCGCGACCCACTCGGTCCAACCCTTGGCGCGGAGTTTGCAGGCCGGACAATGGCCGCAGCCGCCGCCCCATGCGTGCGGGGTGTGTTCGTTCAGGTAACAGGTGTGGCTGTCCTTGACGATCAGCTCGACGAGGCGCTCGCCGCCAAGGGACTTGGCAAGGCCCCAGGTCTCAGCCTTCGTCAATCGCATCAGCGGCGTCTGAATAGAGAATTCCCTGGCCATTCCCAGATTCAGCGTCGCCTGCAGCGCGTCCAGCGTGTCGCGCCGGCAATCCGGATAGCCGGAATAGTCGGTCTCGCACATGCCGCCCACGAGCGTGGTCAGGCCGCGGCGGTCGGCGAGAGCCGCGGCGTAGGTCAGGAACACCAGAT
>DASQSO010000488.1:0-2372 GCA_035642335.1 Caulobacteraceae bacterium | reverse complement strand
TCCGCGTTACCCTTGCGGGCCAGCGGTCATCATCAACCGACCGCATCAAAGGCCGGATACATGACCGCTCCAGATATTTCGCCAAATACCGCCTTGAACCCCTTGCCGGGTGGGGGCCGTCCATACATGACGGAAAAAGAGGCGCTAGCCGGAAAGCCCGGCGTGGCCCGGCGCCAGTTGGGGCGGCTGGCGCGGCGCGGCGGCGCGGAAATGTTCGCGCCGCCCCATTGGTCTTTGCGTATGGTCGTCTTCGCGTATAAGCGAAGCTTGATCGGGAGAGAAATAATGAAGCGATTGGGTTGGGCGTCGATCGGGCTGGCCGTTGGCGTGGCCTTGATGGCCGCGGGGTCGGCGGCGGCGCAGGGCGGGCGGCAGATCGTGCGCGGTGTGGTGGCGGCGGTGACGCCGGCCTCGCTCACCGTGACCACCAAGGACGGCAAGGCGGTGACCGTCGCCCTGGCGCCGGGCTGGATCGTGGCGGTGACGAAACCGATTTCCGCCGACGCCATCGTACCCGGCAGCTTCATCGGCACCACCGAACTGCCCCAGGCCGACGGCACCGGCGTCTCGGTCGAGGTGCACGTCTTCCCGCCCGGCCTGAAGGTGGGCGAGGGCCACTATCCGTGGGACACCCAGCCCGGCGCGACGATGACCAACGGCACCGTGGGCACGGTCGCGGCCGTCGGCGGCGGCCGGGCGCTGGACGTGAGCTATCCGTCCGGAACCCGCCACGTGGTGGTGCCGGCGGGCGTGCCGATCGTGCAGATCACCCCCGGCGGCGCCCAGTCGCTGATCCACCCCGGCGTGTCGGTCTTCCTGATCGCGGTTCCCGGTCCGGACGGCGCGCCGGTCACCAACAATGTCCTCACCGGCGAAGGCGGCGCCGCGCCGCCGATGTAAGGCCAAGGCGCGGCAAGGCCCCCTCCTCCGACGCGGAGGATCTGAGAGGTCGTCACCACGGCAACCTATCCAGATCCACATTTCCCCCGCTCAGGATCACCCCGACCCGGCGCCCCTCGAACACCCCCCGGTGCTCCAGCATCGCCGCGACCGGAACCGCCGCCGACGGCTCGATCACGATCTTCATCGACATCCAGACCAGCCGCATGGCCTCGACGATCGCCGCCTCGCCGACGGTCAGCACCTCGTCGACGCAATCGCGCATGATGGCGAAATTCCGCTTCCCCAGCACGGTCATCAACCCGTCGGCGATGGTGACCGGCGCCGCCTCCGTCACCCGCACGCCCGAGGTGAACGAGCGCCAGGCGTCGTCGGCGCCGGCGGGCTCGGCGGCGATCACCCGCGCCCCGGGCTCCAGCCAGCGGCTGGCCAGCGCCGTCCCGGCCAAAAGGCCGCCGCCGCCCACCGGACAGGTCACGACCTCGAGCCCCGGAACCTCGCCGATCAGCTCCACCGCCGCCGTCGCCTGGCCGGCGATGATGGCGTCGTCGTCGAACGGCGGGACCGGCACGGCCCCGGTGCGCGCCGCGATCTCGGCCGCCGCCGCCTCCCGCGCGACAAACGTCGGCTCGCACAGCACGATCTGGCCGCCATACCCCGCCACCGCCGCCCGCTTGATGGCCGAAGCGGTCCTGGGCATGACGATATGGGCCGCGATCCCCCGCTCCCGCGCCGCCAGCGCCAAGGCCGCGGCGTGGTTGCCGGACGAGTGGGTGCAGACCCCGGCCCGCGCCGCCTCGTCGCTCAGCGACAGCACCGCATTGAACGCCCCGCGCGCCTTGAACGCCCCCACCCGCTGAAAATTCTCCGCCTTGAACCAGACGGACGCCCCGACGATGGCATCGATCCGCCGACTGGTCAGCACCGGCGTGCGATGGATATGCGGCGCGATACGGGCGTGAGCCGCGGCGATGGTCTCGGCGGGGTGGGCGCGGAGCAAGGACAATGATCCAAGGCGGTGTTCATGCGTGGCCCGGACAAGACCGGGTCATGACGGTTGAGGGGTCGGCTGGAGTGGATCGCTCATCCCACTCATTCCCGCGCAAGCGGGAACCCAGCTTTTTTAACCACCAAGTACACCAAGATCACCAAGGGTCAGCGCCGACCTTTTTTTCTCTTCTTGGTGTGCTTGGTGTCCTTGGTGGTCAAATCTGCATCTTCGCCGTTGCGCTCGACCCTCTGGACAAAAACCCTCAGGTCCCCGCCTGCGCGGGGTAAGCAGATTTATTTGAGCCGTTTCTGTAGGTTACACGGTTCCAAGCCTATTCCCCGCCCCCCTCGGCCTTCGGTTTGCGGCGGGGTTTGGCCAGGGGGTGGCTGGATTCCATGACGGCGCGCAGGCGGTCCTGGGCGACGTGGGTGTAAATCTGGGTGGTGGCGATGTCGGCGTGGCCGAGCAGCTTCTGCACCGT
>DASQSO010000487.1:0-11259 GCA_035642335.1 Caulobacteraceae bacterium | reverse complement strand
AAGTCTTAAGGAGCATCCATGACCATGGCCGAAGACCCCGAGGCGGCGCCCGAGACGCCCGAAACCCTTCATGCCGACATCGTTGATTGGCAGCCCAACGACCGACCGTTGATCGAGCCGCGGCTCGGCGCGGTCACCGGCGCCCAGGCCGCCGGCAGCGCGCTGGTCGGCGCCATCGCCCTTGGCGCCCTGGCCCTCGGCGCCGTCGCCATCGGCGCCATGGCCATAGGCGCCCTCCGCATCGGCCGCCTCGGCGTCGGCCGCATGCGCCTCGGCGACGTCGAAATCGACGAGCTGACGGTGCGAAGGTTGCGGGTGCTGGAGCCCTGAGCACCATCCCGCGGACTCCGAGCCAGAACTCTAAACCGTCATCCCCCGCTGAAGCCGCGCAGCGGCGGAATGCGGGGGACCCATAGACACTGATCCTGGACGGTGATCATGGGTGGCCCGGACAAGCCGGGCCATGACGGTGAAAAAGGGATCGCGGGCGGCCCTAAGCCCCCACCGCCTCCGTGACCACCGGCACGGCTTCGCTCAAGCGGCCTCCAATCCGGATCGGTTCGACGCGTCTCGCCAGTCCCGTGGCGTCGTCGGTCTCGACATAGACGCCGCAGACGCTCGCCGGCCCTTCCGCCGGCTGGTAGCGGCCGCCGGAGATGCGGGTGGTGAAGCGGCGCAGCGGCTCTTCCTTCTGGTTGCCGATGACGCTGTCATAGTCGGCGCAGGCGCCGGCGTCGGTCTGATAGGCGGTGCCGCCATTAAGAATCTGCGCGTCCGCGGTCGGTACATGGGTGTGGGTGCCGACCACCAGGCTGGCGCGGCCGTCGCAGAAATGGCCCATGGCCATCTTCTCGGATGTCGCCTCGGCATGCATGTCGACGATGGCCGCGTCGGCCGCCTGGCCGAGCGGACAGGCGTTCAGCTCGCGGTCGACGGCGGCGAACGGGTCGTCCAGCGAATCCATGTTCACCCGGCCGAGCAGGTTGATCACCAGCACCCGCCGGCCGCGCTCGGTCTCGAACAGCTGGGCGCCGCGGCCCGGCGCGTCGGACAGAGCCGGATAGTTCAACGGCCGGATCAGCCGAGGCTCACGCACGATATAGGTCAGCGCCTCCTTCTGGTCCCAGGAGTGGTTGCCGAGGGTCAGGCAGTCGGCGCCGGCGGCGAACAGCTCGCGGGCGGTGTTCTCGGTGATGCCGAAGCCGGCGGCGGCGTTCTCGGCGTTGACCACCACGAACTCCAGGTCGAGCCGACGGCGCAAATGGGGCAGATGCTCGGCCAGACCTTCGCGGCCCGAGCGGCCGACGATGTCGCCGAAGAACGCGAAACGCATATCAAGATCCTTTGTCTGACCCCGATATACGCCCTTTCACGCCGGATGGCGTTTGCAAGGTGGCGGCGCCGCGAAAGCCGTGAGGGCGGTTCAATCCCCTCGGACCTGGTTTACCAGGTGGGAGCCGTGTGCCCAGGACCACGATCCTGGGCGGGGACAGCCCCCTTAGAGAGAATTTAAGGTCCCCGGGATGTGATGCCTTCGACGCGAGCCGCAGCATGACCCGCCGGATGCCAAGGTAGGGCTTCCCGGCCCGGGGCTCAAGCACCGAACCCTTGCGCGTCGGCCTTGGCCGCGCGACGGTGAGCGGCCGGGCGGGGGCGGCGCGACATGATCTTCGAACAGATTCCGACCGGGGGCTGCCAATCCTACCTGCTGGGCTGCGAGGCGAGCTGGGCGGGCGTGCTGATCGATCCTGAGTACAGCCAGATCGACCATTATCGTGGCCTGATCGCCCAGCACGGGCTGCGCGTCCACTACATCGTCGACACCCACACCCATGCCGACCATTTCTCGGCCAGCCGCGAGCTGGGCAAGGCGCTGGCCGCGCCGGTAGTGATGCACCGGCTCAGCCCCGCGCCTTACGCCGATATGCGGCTGGACGAGGGCGACATGCTGATCTGTGGCGAGCTGCGGATACAGGCTCTGCACACCCCCGGCCATACGCGCGATTCCATGTGCCTGGTGATGGCCGACCGGGTGTTCACCGGCGATACGCTGCTGATCGGCGGCACCGGTCGCACCGACCTGCCTACCGGCGACCCGCACGCCCTTTACGAGAGCCTGTTCGACAAGCTCTTAAAGCTGGCCCCGGAAACCCTGGTCTATCCGGCGCACGACTACAAAGGCCGCTCCCACTCCAGCATCGGCGCCGAGACCGCCGAGAACCCGCGCCTGCGGAAGACCGGCCGCGCCGAGTTCGTGGCCATGATGCAGGCTCTGGACCTGGCCGCGCCGACTCACCTGACCGAGGCGCTGCGCACCAATATGAACGGCGGCAAGACAGTGAACCAGTTGCTGGCCGAGGCCGCCGCCCGCACGCCCTTCATGTCCATGACCGAGCTGAACGGCCGTATCGGCGCCAACAGCACCGACCTTGTGGTGCTGGACCTGCGCGAAAAGGAAGCCTTCGAGGCCGGCCGCATCCCCGGCGCCCGCCACCTGCCGCGCGGCCAGCTGGAGCTGCGCGTCGACGCCGAGCTGCCCGACCCCACCGTGCGCATCGTCACGTGCTGCGAGTTCGGCAAGCTCTCGACCCTGGCCGCCGCCACCCTGCGCGAGCTGGGCTACACCCACGCCGCCGCCCTCGACGGCGGCCTGAAGGCCTGGCGCGAGGCGGGCTACGCTATCGAGCGCTAGCGTGGGAGGCTGTTAGCGGGAAGGCTTGGCTTCGCGCGGCCGCCCGAACCGCGTTCTGGGCCGGATCGGGTCGGGCCACGCCAGCATCACGCTCAAGGCGCAGAGACCGCCAAACACGATCACCCAGACACCGAGGAGCACGGCATCGCGGACGATCATCGCCTGGTCCGTTGGCGGCGCACCGAAATAGAGCATGGACTGCGAGGGCCGCTGAGGATTGTACCTGATCGGTACGACTTGGCCGACGCTGGTCGCCTGGAATTGGGGGCCGGACACGATGGCGGAACCTTCGACTCTCGACCCCGTAAGGCTGGGCGGCGATTGAGGCCAAAACCGATAATCCAGGTAGTACGAGCGCATATGAACTCTGGGCGGCCGATCCGAATACATTTTGTCAGTGATCACAGCCTGTCCCGCGACGCCGTGATCGCGCAGGAAGGCTTGGGATTCATATTGGTCCACCAGCACGGCCAGGAGGCCGACGCTGAAAAGCACGAACAGCGCGACAGCGGAAATCGCGACGAAACGTCCCCTCGGGCGCCCCCGGAGATGCGGCTCGAAAGCCGCGTCTTCCCGCTCCGCCTCCTCTTCCAGTTCGAGGCCGTGGGCTAGCGACTTCGCCTGCGCGTCGGCCTCCCAGAGACGGCCGAACGCCGCGCGGCGGCGGGCGCGGTCCTGCCGGTCCATCTAGCCGGCGAGGGTCGCCAGGGCTTCGACCTTGCGGGCGGCGGCGTCGAGGACGGTGGCGGCGCGGGTCTCCAGCCGCTGGACCTCGGCCTGGGCGCGGACGGCCTCGCCCTGCGCCTGGGCCAGGCGGGCGCGTGCGTCGGCCAGTTCGTCGGCCAGCAGCAGCGCGCCCATCAGGAAGAGCCGCGATTCGCCGAGCTGGCCGACCTCCTGGCCGACCTGGCGCACATGCCGGTCGAAATGGGCGGAGAGTTCGACCAGGTGCTGCTCCTGGCCATCCTCGCACCCGACGATATAGGGCCGGTCGTTCACCTGGATGGTCACCTGGGCCATGGGGTCAGTCTCCGAGCGCGGCGCGAACGCCGGCGATGGCATGGTCGAGCGCCTGGGACGCGGCCTGGCTGGCCGCCTCCAGTTCGCGCTCGCGGGCGCGGGACGCGTCCAGTTCGGACGCCAGATGGGCGCGATCCTGGTCGAACAGCCCGCCATTGGCCTGTTCCGCCTGGCCGGCCAGGGCGTTCATCCGCACCTCCAGCCGCGAGAGGGCGTGGTCGAGCCGCCTCGCCGCCTCTTCGAAGCCGATGGCTGGTTGGGTTTCGTCCGTCATGGCGACTCACCGCTCCGCCGCACCGTTGCCAAGACTATAAACCGCTCACGCGCCGCACCGATAGCTTGGCCTTGCTTGACCCCCAGGGCGGCGAAGTGCAAAGCCGCCGAAATCGCCTGAAAGTTCAAGCCGAATCGGGAACCCGCGCATGTCCGCCTCGCCGAAATCCATGGCCGACGCTATCCGTGTACTGACCATGGATGCCGTGAACAAGGCCAGGTCCGGCCACCAGGGCATGCCGTTGGGCATGGCCGACGTGGCCACGGTGCTCTGGACCCGGTTCCTGAAATATGACGCGTCCCAGCCGCTCTGGCCCGATCGCGACCGCTTCGTGTTGTCGGCGGGCCATGGCTCGATGCTGCTTTACAGCCTGCTGCACCTGACCGGCTTCAAGGCCATGACCATGGCCGAGATCGAGAACTTCCGCCAATGGGGCTCGAAGACCCCGGGCCACCCGGAATACGGCCACACCCCCGGCGTCGAGACCACCACCGGCCCGCTGGGCCAGGGCATCGCCACGGCGGTCGGCATGGCCATGGCCGAGCGCCATATGGCCGCGCGCTTCGGCGAAAAGCTGGTCGACCACCGCACCTGGGTGATCGCCGGCGACGGCTGCCTGATGGAGGGGGTCAGCCACGAGGCCATCCACCTGGCCGGGCGGCTGAAGCTGGCCAAGCTGACCGTGCTGTTCGACAACAACGACGTCACCATCGACGGCGCGGCGACCATTGCCGAGACCGGCGACCAGGTCGCCCGCTTCAAGGCGGCCGGCTGGGCGGTGAAGTCGATCGACGGCCACGACGTCGGCCAGATCCGGCGCGCCCTGGCCTGGGCGATGCGCCAGGACCGCCCGACCATGATCGCCTGCAAGACCCTGATCGACAAGGGCGCGGGGCCGAAGGAAGGCGATCCGCACGGCCACGGCTATTCGCTGTTCGACAAGGAGATCGCCGAGGCGCGCTTGGCCATGGGCTGGCCGTGGCCCGCCTTCGTCATCCCCGACGAGATCGCCAAACCCTGGAAGGCCGCCGGCCGGCGGGGCGGCAGGCCGCGCAAGGCCTGGGAGGCGCGGCTGAAGGCCGATCCGGCCCAGGCCGAGTTCGAGCGCGCCGTCCGCGGCGAGCTCCCGAAGGACGCCTTTGTCGGCCTTGCCGCCCACATGGAAAAGCTGCTCGAGGCGCCGTCCGCGAACGGCACCCGGAACTGGTCCGGCGCGGCGCTGGAGGCGCTGATCCCGGCCATCCCCGACATGATCGGCGGCTCGGCCGACCTGACCGGCTCCAACAACACCATCGTCAAGGGCATGGTGATGTTCGACCAGCCCGACTATGCCGGCCGCTACGTCCACTACGGCATCCGCGAGCACGGCATGGCCGCGGCCATGAACGGCATGGCCCTGCACGGCGGCGTTATCCCTTATTCCGGAACCTTTCTGTGTTTCGCCGACTATAGCCGCGCCGCCATCCGCATCGGCGCGCTGATGGGCATCCGGGTCATCCACGTGATGACCCACGATTCAATCGGCGTCGGCGAGGATGGGCCGACCCACCAGCCGGTCGAGCACCTGGCGAGCTTGCGCGCCATGCCCAACCTGATGGTCTTCCGCCCCGCCGACGGCATTGAGACCGCCGAATGCTGGCAGGCGGCGCTCGAGCACCGCGAGACCCCGTCGCTGCTGGCCCTGTCGCGGCAGAAGACCCCGGCGGTTCGATTGCAAGCCGCCGACCGCAACCTCTCCGCCCACGGCGCCTACGAGTTGCATCCCGCCGACGGCGAAGCCCAGGTGACCCTCTTCGCCTCGGGGACGGAGGTCGCGGTCGCCGTCGCCGCCCGCGAGGCCTTGCAGGCGGAGGGGATCGGGACCCGCGTGGTCTCCACCCCCTGCTGGGAGCTGTTCGAGGCCCAGGACTTGAGCTACCGCATTGAGACCATCGGCGCCTCGCCGGTGCGGATGGCGGTCGAGGCCGGCGTGCGCCATGGTTGGGAGCGGTTCATCGGCGAGGACGGCGGCTTTGTCGGCATGACCGGCTTCGGCGCCAGCGCCCCGGCCGAGCGGCTCTACCGCGAATTCGGCATCACCGCCGACGCCATCGCCGCCGAGGCGAAAGCCAAGCTGCGCCAATAGGCTCGACGATCGCAGTTCGAAGAACGCGGTTGCCTTGAGGCGCCCGCGGCTGTTCTACTGTCCGCTCACTGCCGTTCCATCCCGGAGAGCCAGATGCCCCGAAGCTTCATGTCCATCGCGAAAGGAGCCACCAATCGACGGGATATGACGCGGAATGAGAACGCTGAATCTGGGAATCCTGGCCCACGTAGACGCAGGTAAGACAAGCCTCACCGAACGGCTGCTGTTCGCGGCCGGCGCCATCGACGCCATCGGCAGCGTCGACGGCGGCGATACGCAGACCGACACCCTGGCGCTGGAGCGCCAACGGGGTATCACCATTAAGTCCGCCGTGGCGTCCTTCGCCCTCGGCGAGATCACGGTCAACCTGATCGACACCCCCGGCCACCCGGACTTCATCGCCGAAGTGGAACGGGTCTTGAGCGTGCTCGACGGCGCGGTGCTGGTGATCTCGGCGGTCGAGGGGGTGCAGGCCCAGACGCGGGTCTTGATGCGCACCCTGCAGCGGCTGGGCATCCCCACCCTGATCTTCGTCAACAAGATCGACCGGGCGGGCGCCGGCTACGACGGCGTGCTGGCGGCCATCTCCGAGCGTCTGACGCCGGCCGTGGTCGCCATGGGCGCGATCCGCGACGTGGGTGCGAAGGCCGCGGCCTTATTGCCCTTCGACTCCGACAATCCGGGGTTTAGGGCACGGCTGGCCGAGGTCCTGGCCGACCACGACGAAGCGCTGCTGAGCGCCTATGTCGAGGGCGACCGGCCGGTGGCTTGGACCCGCCTGCAAAAGGCGCTGGCGCGCCAGTCCGGCCGGGCGCAGGTGCATCCGGTCTTCTTCGGCTCGGCCATCACCGGCGCTGGGGTCGAAGCGCTGACGAACGGGATCGCCGAGCTGTTGCCCGCGACCGCTGGCGACGCCCAAGGCCCCGTCTCCGGCGCCGTGTTCAAGGTCGAGCGCGGCCCAGTCGGCGAGAAGATTGCCTATGTCCGGATGTTTTCCGGCGTCGCGCGCACCCGTGAGCGGCTGTCGTTCGGCCGGGACCGCGAGGCCAAGGTCACCGCCATCCGCGTCTTCGATCGCGGCCCCGCGATCCCGCGCGAGGCGCTCGAGGCTGGCCAGATCGGCAAGCTCTGGGGCCTTGGCGACGTGCAGATCGGCGACGCTGTCGGCATGGCGCGAGCGGCATCGTCGACGCACCATTTCGCGCCGCCGACCTTGGAGACCCTGGTCGTCCCGCGCCGCGCCGGCGACCGCGGCGCCCTCCTGGCCGCGCTCAGCCAACTCGCCGAGCAGGATCCGCTGATCGACCTGCGCCAGGACGACATCCGCCAGGAGATCTTCGTCTCCCTCTATGGCGAGGTGCAGAAGGAGGTCATCCAGGAGACCCTGGCGGTGGATTTCGGCCTGGACGTCGAGTTCCACGAGACCACCACCATCTGCATCGAGCGGCCGATCGGGATCGGCGCGGCGTTCGAGATCGTCAAGCAGGGCGGCAACCCGTTTCTCGCCACCGTCGGGCTGCGGGTCGATCCGGCCCCGGTCGATGCCGGCGTCGCCTTCCGGCTGGAGATCGAGCTGGGTTCGATTCCGCTGTCCTTCCACAAGGCGGTGGAGGAGACGGTAGCGGAGACCCTGCGCCAGGGCCTGCACGGCTGGCGGGTCACCGACTGCGTCGTCAGCATGACCCATTCCGGCTATTGGCCAAGGCAGAGCCATTCCCACGCCATCTTCGACAAGAGCATGTCGAGCACGGCGGGGGATTTCCGCAACCTGACGCCGCTGGTGTTGATGGACGCCCTGACCCGGGCCGGGACGCGGGTGTGCGAGCCGATCCTGCGCTTCAGTCTGGAACTGCCCGCCGACTGTCTCGGCCCGGTCTCACCGGTGCTGGCCCATCTGGGCGGCGTTCCGCTGGCCTCGGCGGTCCGCGGCAAGGTCTGCCTGCTGGAGGGAGAGATTCCGGCGGCTCGGGTTCACGAGCTGCAGCAGAAGCTGCCGGGATTGACGCGCGGCGAGGGCGTGCTGGACTCGGCCTTCGACCGCTACGAGCCGGTGCGCGGTCCGGCCCCGACCCGCGCGCGCACGGACCGCAACCCGCTGGATCGCAAGATCTATCTGCTGAGCCTGACGCGAAGGGGCATGTGAAACGCACGGCCGGGAGATCTTGAGTCCGCCGTTTCTCTGTCGTTTGAGGCTCACATGGCCCGCTGGGCTAGCGCGCCGCATCCGCCAGGGTCTTGAGCCGCTTCTCGACGCCTCCGGCAATCGAGGTAGCCACCTGTTCCGGAAAATCCTTCGGCAATTTCGAGATGGTCCGGCCAAGGGCTTCTGGCGTTTGATCGATCAGCTCGTGGAAGATTGCGGTCACGAAGCCGCCGCCCACATCGGCGAGTTCGGCGCTCTCAATGAAATGCCGAGGCATGATGCTATCGACGGCGTAGTGGCGGTTCCTGCCTATGGCCATCGCCAGCTTGAATTGGTTGTTCCGCACATGGTGGGCGTCGATGCTCGGTTGGGCCGAGACGATGTCATAGAGCGGCGTCAGGCCATAGCGCCCGCCTGGCGCAAGCGAGACGCTGAAGTTCTTCCCATGACCGTCTGTCGCCCCCAAAAGCCAGAACAGAATGACGGACTTGAGGAAGCGCCGCTGGTCGGTCGTCGGATCGTCGCTGCCCGCCAGCAGGCGGGTGATTTGGCGAATCCCGGGGCCGCCTTCGCTTTCGTATTTTTGGGTCCAGGGAATGGAGAGGGCCTGGCAGCAATCCTCCTGGGGTGCGCGAAGGAGCCGGCCGTCGGGGACTTTGACCCGGTCGAAGCGCTCGACGATGAGGACCTTCACATTCTCGAACCTCGCCATTTCGACCGCCGCGCTTGGGAGGCCAAGAGCCGCCGTGAAATTCAGGCAGAAGAATTCATTCTCGACAGAGTTCGACAGGTCGATGCCGTTCGGCAGTTCGCCAATTTGCGGCTTGAATATGTGAGTGGTCGGCGTCGCGCCGTGTGGCTTTAGCCAGTGGCCTTTCCAACGCAGGAGAGCCGTCTTTTCCTGAGCGCCGGCAATCGAAATGCGAAATTCGTCGTCTTCGCCGATGCCGAGCGGGTTGCGGGCGAGGTTGCGGAGCATGTCCGCGATCTCGGCTTCGGTCACCGGCGCGCCGTCGATAGCCCCCGTCGTTCCGAGCTCGGCGCCTTCCGGAAGGAATTGCAGGGCGCCGACGCAATCGCGACCGATGGCGTCCAGGAGGCTGAACGCATCCGTGCCCGCGGCGCCGACCTTTTCGGCGACGCGCCGCCTTATGCCTTGGTTGTCGGGAAGGAGGTTGTCGAAGACGGCAAGAACGGGCGCGCCGATGTAGCGGTCTTCCCGAAGCGGCAGCGAAAGCGAGACCGGTAAGCTTTGCTCCCACTCAAGCCACGCGTCTGCGTAGCGAAAGTCGATCGCCCCGCTGGCCTCCTTCGTGAGCCATCCGACCTGGCGGCCGTTGAGGCGGACGGCAAGCCGACCATGCTTGCGCCGGCGCGCCATTAGAAGATGTCTCCGAGGACGGCCGGATTCGTTTTGGTGCGGGGTCGCACGACGAGTTCGAGATCGAGCGCCGAGAGAACGGCAAAGAGAGTGTCGAGCGTTCCGTTGCCGACCGCTTCGATATTAGAGACGGTGGCTTGGCGTTTGCTGACCCGGTTGCCGAGGTCAAGCTGCGTTAGCCCGCTCTTTTTTCGATAGCGGCGAAGGGTTGCGCCAAGCTGAGTGGGTGTACGCGTGATTTGGTCCATGGGAGCACCTCAGGCCGGAATATGCGCTTTTCCGCATAATACGTCAATATACGAAGTTTCGTATGAACGCCGCTTATACGGGAAACCGTATAAACGTGATATATACGGAGATTCGTATGGATTGGTCGAATGACTCGATATCGTGGACTTGACTTGCCGTCCCTCAGCCGCAAAACCGCCCCGCCTAGCTTGAAACCACGGAGATTCTGTCGATGACCGTCCGCGTCGCCATCAACGGCTTCGGCCGCATCGGCCGGCTGGTCCTGCGCTCCATCGTCGAGTTCGCCCGCCGCGATATCGAGGTGGTGGCGATCAACGATCTCGGCCCGGTGGAGACCAACGCCCACCTGCTGCGCTACGACAGCGTACACGGCCGTTTTCCGGGCATCGTCGAGGTCGACGGCGACTCGATCGATGTCGGCCTCGGCAAGATCAAGGTCACCGCCATCCGCGATCCGGCCGAGCTGCCGCACAAGGCGCTCGGTGTCGATATCGCCCTGGAGTGCACCGGCTTTTTCAACAGCCGCGACAGGGCCGCGGCGCACCTGGCCGCCGGCGCCCGGCGCGTGCTGGTCTCCGCGCCGTGCGACAGCGCCGACCGGACCGTGGTCTTCGGGGTCAATCACGCGACGCTGACCGCCGACGACCTGGTGGTCTCCAACGGCTCGTGCACCACCAACTGCCTGGCGACGGTGGCCAAGGTGCTGTTGGACAATTTCGGCATCGAGCGCGGCTACATGACCACCGTGCACGCCTATACCAGCGACCAGTCGACGCAGGACACCCTGCACGGCGACCTCTACCGCGCCCGCGCCGCCGGCCTCTCCATGATCCCCACCTCCACCGGCGCGGCCAAGGCCCTCGGCCTGGTCATCCCCGAACTGGTCGGCAAGCTGGACGGCTCGTCCGTGCGGGTGCCGACGGCCAATGTCTCCATGGTCGACCTGGTGTTCACGCCCGGCCGGGCGGTGACCCGGGACGAGATCAACGCGGCCTTCGAAAAGGCGGCGAGCGAGGTTCCGCTGCGAGGCGTCCTCGGCGTCACCAAGGAGCCGCTGGTCTCGGTCGACCTGAACCATGTCGCCGCTTCGGCCACGCTCGCCCTGCCGCAGACCCAGGTGATCGACGGAACGCTGGCCCGCGTATTGGCCTGGTATGACAACGAATGGGGCTTTTCGACCCGCATGGCCGACGTGGCCCTGGCCATGGCCAGGCTGGACCGGGCGGCGTGAGCTTCCGCACCCTCGATCAGGTCGATCTCCGCGGCAAACGCGCCCTGGTTCGGGTCGACCTCAACGTCCCGATGCAGGACGGCAAGATCACCGACGCAACGCGCCTGCGCATGTCGCTGCCGACCATCGCCCTGCTGCGCAAGG
>DASQSO010000486.1:0-8408 GCA_035642335.1 Caulobacteraceae bacterium | reverse complement strand
GTTGGAATTGACCAGCACGATCCGGTAGCCCTCCGCCCGCAAGGCCTTGCAGGCCTGGACGCCGGAATAGTCGAACTCGCAGGCCTGACCGATGACGATGGGCCCCGCGCCGATGATCAGGATGGACGAAATGTCGGTGCGTCTGGGCATTCCGTCTCGCGCGCGAAGACAGGGCCGCGCAAAACGCGCGTCCGCCGCCGACCAATTCAGGCTAAGCGGCTCGTTTAGAGGCGGAGCTGGGCGCGCGCAACCCCGGGGCGCGGAGTCGCCGCGGCGACCGCTCGACGAGGAATGACGACAGCCGATCCTGACGAGGGTTGAAACGCGCCGATGCCCGCCAATTCGACATATTGTGTCGCGCAGCGTGCCTCAATCGTCACATATTGCAATAATGTTACGCGCGGGGCCCTGCACGCGTAGCGAAATGCCGGCTCGCGGAGCTAGCCTGCTGTCCGCAAGTCGGTGACGGACGCGGCCCCAGGCCAGCGGCCTCGCCTTTGCGCGCGAGAGATCATGCCCAAACGCACCGACATCCACTCGATCCTGATCATCGGCGCCGGCCCCATCGTCATCGGCCAGGCCTGCGAGTTCGACTATTCCGGCGTCCAGGCCTGCAAGGCCTTGCGGGCGGAGGGCTACCGGATCGTGCTGGTCAATTCCAACCCGGCGACGATCATGACCGACCCGGACCTGGCCGACGCAACTTACATCGAGCCGATCACCCCGGAGATGGTCGCCAAGATCATCGAAAAGGAGCGGCCGGACGCCCTCCTGCCCACCATGGGCGGCCAGACGGCGCTGAACACCGCCCTGGCCCTGGAGCGCTCCGGCGTGCTGGCCAGATACGGGGTCGAGATGATCGGCGCGCGGGCCGAGGTGATCGACAAGGCCGAGGACCGGCAGAAGTTCCGCAACGCCATGGACGCCATCGGCCTGGAGAGCCCGAAGTCCCACGTCGCCCACAGTCAGGCCGAGGCGCAGGAGGGGCTCGACTTCGTCGGCCTGCCGGCCATCATCCGCCCGTCCTTCACCCTCGCCGGCACCGGCGGCGGCATCGCCTACAATGTCGAGGAGTTCGCCGAGATCGTCGAACGCGGCCTGGATCTTTCCCCCACCCACGAGGTGCTGATCGAGGAAAGCGTGCTGGGCTGGAAGGAGTACGAGATGGAGGTCGTCCGCGACGTGGCGGATAACTGCATCATCATCTGCTCCATCGAGAACGTCGATCCGATGGGGGTGCACACCGGCGACTCGATCACCGTCGCGCCGGCGCTCACCCTGACCGACAAGGAATACCAGCGCATGCGCACGGCCTCGATCCAGGTCCTGCGCGAGATCGGCGTCGAGACCGGCGGCTCCAACGTGCAGTTCGCGGTCAATCCGCGCGACGGGCGCATGGTGGTGATCGAGATGAACCCGCGGGTGTCGCGGTCCTCGGCTCTGGCCTCGAAGGCCACCGGTTTCCCTATCGCCAAGGTCGCGGCCAGGCTGGCGGTCGGCTACACGCTCGATGAGCTGATGAACGACATCACCGGCGCCACCCCGGCCTCGTTCGAGCCGTCCATCGACTACGTGGTCACCAAGATCCCCCGCTTCGCCTTCGAGAAATACCCGGGCGCCCAGCCCTACCTGACCACCTCGATGAAGTCGGTCGGCGAGGTGATGGCCATCGGCCGCACCTTCGCTGAATCGCTGCAGAAGGCCCTGCGCGGCCTGGAAACCGGCCTTTCCGGCCTCGATGAGATCGAGATCCCCGGCGCCGAGGACCCCGAGACCGGCCGCGCCGCCGTCGTGCGCGCCCTCGGCGTGCCGACACCCGACCGGCTGCTCAACATCGCCCAGGCCTTCCGCCACGGCCTGAGCGTCGAAGAGATCGAGGCCGCCTGCGCCTACGAGCCCTGGTTCCTGCGCCAGATCGAGACCCTGGTCGCCGAGGAAACCAGACTGCGCCGCCACGGCCTGATCACAGAGCCCGCGGTGTTGCGCCGGCTGAAGGCCATGGGCTTTTCCGACGCCCGTCTGGCCAAGCTCACCAACCAGAGCGAGATGGACGTGCGCAAGATGCGCCACGAGGTTGGCGTACGGCCGGTGTTCAAGCGCATCGACAGCTGCGCCGGCGAGTTCCGCGCCACCACCCCTTACATGTATTCGACCTACGAGACCGGCGCGCTCGGCCAGAAACCCATGTGCGAGGCCGAACCCTCGGACGCCAGGAAGGCCGTCATCCTCGGCGGCGGCCCCAACCGCATCGGCCAGGGCATCGAGTTCGACTATTGCTGCTGCCACGCGGCCTTCGCGCTCGACCAGATCGGCGTCGAGTCGATCATGGTCAACTGCAACCCCGAGACCGTCTCCACCGACTACGACACCTCCGACCGGCTCTATTTCGAGCCGCTGACCGCCGAGGACGTCCTGGAGCTGATCGCGGTCGAACAGTCGAGGGGCCAGTTGCTCGGCGTCATCGTCCAGTTCGGCGGCCAGACGCCGCTGAAGCTTGCCCAGGCGCTGGAGGACGCCGGCGTGCCCATCCTCGGCACCTCGCCCGACGCCATCGACCTGGCCGAGGACCGCGAGCGCTTTCAAGGGCTGCTGCACAAGCTGAAGATCGCCCAGCCGATCAACGCCATCGCCCGCAGCGCCGAGGAAGCCTTCGAGGGCGCGCGCAAGGTGGGTTTCCCTGTGGTGATCCGGCCGTCCTACGTGCTGGGCGGGCGGGCCATGGAGATCGTCCGCGACGAGGAGCAGCTCGACCGCTACATCCGCCACGCCGTGCAGGTGTCCGGCGCCAGCCCCGTCCTCATCGACCAGTATTTGAGCCGCGCCACCGAGGTGGACGTCGACGCGCTTTGCGACGGCGAGCAGGTCTTCGTGGCCGGGGTCATGGAGCATATCGAGGAGGCCGGCGTGCATTCGGGCGACTCGGCCTGTTCCCTGCCGCCCTTTTCGCTGACCCCGGCCATCGTCGCCGAGCTGAAGCGGCAGACCGAGGCCATGGCCTTCGCGCTGAACGTGCGCGGCCTGATGAACGTGCAGTTCGCCATCGAGGAGCCGCTGTCCGACAGCCCGCGCATCTTCGTGCTGGAGGTCAATCCGCGCGCCTCGCGCACCGTGCCCTTCGTCGCCAAGACCATCGGCAAGCCGATCGCCGCCGTCGCGGCCAAGCTCATGGCCGGCCACAAGCTCGCCGAGTTCGACCTGAGCGAAAACCCCTACGACCACATCGCGGTCAAGGAAGCGGTCTTCCCCTTCGCCCGCTTCCCCGGCGTCGATACGGTGCTGGGCCCGGAGATGCGCTCGACCGGCGAGGTCATGGGTCTGGACTGGCGCCGGCCCGGCGAGGACATGGGCCCGGCCTTCGCCCGCGCCTTCGCCAAGAGCCAGCTCGGCGGCGGCGTTGTGCTGCCGCGCCAGGGCTGCGTCTTCATCTCGGTCAAGGCCGCCGACAAGCCCTTCATCCTCGATCCGGCGCGGCGGCTGCTGGACGCCGGCTTCCGCGTCATCGCCACCAGCGGCACCTGCGACTTCCTGCGCGAGGCGGGGCTGGAGGTGGAGCTGGTCAAGAAGGTGCTGGAGGGCCGGCCCAACATCGTCGACGTCATGAAGAATGGCGAGGTGCAGCTGGTCTTCAACACCACCGAGGGCCGCCAGTCGCTGGAGGATTCGTTCTCGCTGCGCCGCGCCGCCCTGATGATGAAGATCCCCTACTTCACCACCACCGCCGGCGCCCTGGCCGCCGCCCAGGCCATCACCGCCGAGGGCGAGCTCGAGGTCCGCCCGCTGCAGAGCTATCAATAGGCGAGCGCCAGTGCCGCGGCTCACCGCCATCATCACCTGCAAGGGCCGGCTGGAGCATCTGAGAGAGACCCTGCCGGAGCTGATGGCCGATCCGGATCTGGAGGTGGTGGTCGTCGACTATGACGATCCGGACCACTCCGGCGACTGGGTGCGGGCGACCTGGCCGAAAGCCCGGGTGGTCTCGGTCGCCGACCGGCCCTTCTTCAACCGCTCGGAGGCCAAGAACCTCGGCGCGGCCGCCGCTACCGGCGATTGGCTCTTCTTCGTCGACGCCGACATCCACGTCGGGGCGGGGCTGACGCGAGGTGTCCAGGACCTCATGCGGCCAGGCGTCTTCCTGCTGCCCGATCCGCGGCCGGCCGACCTCTGGGGCGCGCTGATGGTCTCGCGCGCCGATTTCGACGCCATCGGCGGCTATGACGAGGCCATGGAGAACTATGGCTCGGAGGATGTCGACGTGCTGGCGCGGCTGATGATCGCCGGCCTGACCGGAGTCGGGTTCCCGAGCGAGGGCCTGACCGCCATCGTCCACGACCATGCGCTGAGGACCCGGTTCCACCAGGTCGCCAACCTCGACCTGACCGCCTCGATCAACGGCTTCTACCTCACCGCCAAGAACGACCTCCTGCGCCAGGGCCTGGTGCTCGACCTGGAGGCGCGCCGCAAGCTGCACGCCGACGTGGCGCGGACTTTCGTGGCGGCCGGCGGGCCGCGGTCCTTCCAGATCGGCTTTCGCCAGACCCAGGTCCCTCACCTGACCGTCACCGCCTCGCTGCGCTACGACTTCACCCCGCCGAAGCCAGGTTAGGCGTCGGTGGAAACAGCTCCGGCGACCAGTTCAGCCGGCCCGCCCGCTCGAAGGCCGGGCGTTTGTTCAATCGCTCGACATAGGCGACCAGCACCGGCTCGTCTGGTACGAGGCCGCAATAGAGGCTGGTCGACAGAACCGAGCCCAGCATGACATCGGCGGCGGTAAAGGCCGCGCCGAGCAGATAGTCGCGGCCCTCCAGCGCACCGACCAGTTCGCGCACGATGACGGCCAGGTCCGGCCAGCCGACGCCCCAGGCGTTCTTCGGCGGGACGATGGTGCTCGCCTGCAGCTCGCGCGCCGGCTCGAGCACGGCGGTGGCGTAGACCATCCATTTCAGATAGGGGCCGCGGCGCGGATCGGTGATCTTCGGGGCCAGGATCCCATAGCCATAACGGTCGGCCAGATAGATGCAGATCGCCGGGCTTTCGCTGACCACGACGTCGCCGTCGACCAGGGTGGGACTGCGACCGGCGGGATTGACCTTCAGCAGCTTCGGCGAACTGGCCCCGGCGCCCATCGGTACCATCTCGCTTCGATACTTCAGCCCAAGCTCCTCCAGCATCCAGAGCGCGACGATGCCGCGGCTGGCGAGTGCACGGTAAAGGACGATCTCGTCATCGGCCATCGCGGTGCTCCCCATGATGCATGGTAAGGCTTGGCGCGTCTTATTCCCGGTGTAGAACCGGCCCAAACAGATTCATGGCGGGAGACACGCGTGGGACGGGTTGAAGGCAAGGTGGCGCTGGTTACCGGCGGATCGAGCGGCATCGGCCGAGGCTGCGCCGAACTGCTGGCGGCCGAGGGAGCCACGGTGGTCGTCACCGACGTGCAGGACGACAAGGGCCCGGCCGTGGTCGCCGAGATCACCGCGGCAGGCGGCAAGGCCGAGTATCTCCACCACGACACCACCAGCGAGGACGATTGGATCCAGGTGATGGCGCGGATCGACGCCCGCCACGGCCGGCTGGACATCCTGGTCAACAACGCCGGCATCGCCATCGCCAGCCCCTCGATCACCAGCATGACCCTGGCCGACTGGAAGAAACAGCAGGCGGTGAATGTCGAGGGCGTCTTCCTGGGCGCCAAGCACGGTCTTCTCCTCATGCGCAAGGCCGGCAATGGCGGCTCGATCGTCAACATGTCGTCGGTGGCCGGCCTGAAGGGCGCGCCGACCCTGGCCGCCTACAGCGCCACCAAGGGCGCGGTGCGGCTGTTCACCAAGGCCGTGGCGCTGGAGTGCGCGCAAGCGAAGGACGGGGTGCGGGTCAATTCCGTGCACCCTGGCATCATCGAGACGCCGATCTGGGAAGCCATCATCAACCGCGCGGACGGCTCCAACGCCCCGCCGGACCTGGACGCCATGTCGACCATGGCCGTGCCGATCGGCGTCAAGGGCCTGCCCGTCGACATCGCCAACGGCGTGCTCTGGCTGGCCTCGGAAGAGTCCCGCTACGTCACCGGCGCCGAACTGGTCATCGACGGCGGCCTCTCGGTGCGGTGAGAAAAACCCCAGGCTTTTTGTCTTCGGGCTGGGCAGGGACTTCGAGGTTCGAAAGAATTTCAACCACGAACGACACGAACCCACACGAACGTTCAGCTTCGGCTTTCTTCTTCTTCGTGTACTTCGTGCCTTCGTGGTCAAAATACCTGGATTCCCGCCCGCGCGTGAATGAGCGGATGAAACACACGCGCCGCGCTTGATTACGTCACCAGGTCAGGGCCATCACCAGCATGTCCTCGGGGACCCCGCGCAGGTTGATGGCCTTGACCATGCGGCCTTCGACCACGAAGCCGAGGCTCTCATAGAGGCCGATCGCCGGCGTGTTCCAGGCGACGCATTCCAGTTCGATGCGGCAGAAGCCCGGCCAGCCGCGGGCCTCGTCAATGACGGTCCGCAGCATGCGCCGCCCCACCCCGCGCCCGCGCCACGCCTTGGCCACCGACATCCCGAAATAGCCGGCGTGGCGATTGTCCGCTCGCTCGCCGCCCCAGAAGTCCAGGAGGCCGACGACCTCGCCGCCGACCTCGGCCATCAGGACCATGCCGCGTTCGGCGAAGCCCGCCCGCAGCACCCAGTCGCGCTCGTCCTCGACGCTGGGCGCCTCGCGCGAGGTGATGGTGTCAAGGCGCTCGGCGGTCAGCGCCGCCATATAGTCGGCCATGGCCGCGGCGTCGGCCTCGCGGGCGCGGCGCACCACGACCTCGTCGATCTTCAACGGCTTCGACATGCCCCCCAGCCGCAACCCCTTGAATTTTCCGACCTCGACCTTTATCCTGTTAGCCCCCCGGACGCCACCGCCCGCGGCCGGACCATCCACCTCCCTAAGGGCGAACCGAGCTAAACTCCGCAATGGAAAAAGTGCCGATGACCGGCGAGGGCTACGCCGTCCTCGACGAGGAACTAAAACGTTTGAAGACCCAGGAACGGCCGAGCGTGATCGGCCAGATCGCCGAAGCGCGCCTGCACGGCGACCTGTCCGAGAACGCCGAGTACCACGCCGCCAAGGATCGGCAGGGCTGGATCGAAGGCCGCATCGCCGAGATCGAGGACAAGATCGCGCGCGCCCAGGTCATCGATGTGTCCAAGCTCTCGGGCGCCCAGGTGAAGTTCGGCGCCACGGTCAGCGTGGTCGACGAGGACACCGAGGACGAGGCCCGCTACCAGATCGTCGGCGACCACGAGGCCGACGTGAAATCCGGCAAGCTGTCGATCTCCTCGCCGCTGTCGCGCGCCATGATCGGCAAGGAGGTCGGCGAGGTGGTCGAGGTCAACACGCCCGGCGGCGTCAAGGCCTACGAAATCCTCAAGATCGAGTGGGTCTAGGCCCGGCCATGGACCTGGGCGACCGGGTCGTCAAATGAGCACCGACCTATTCGACCTCACCGGCAAGATCACCCTGGTTACCGGCGGCAGCCGGGGCCTTGGCCTGCGGATGGTGCGCGCCTTCGCCGAGCATGGCGCCGACGTCATCGTCGCCAGCCGCAAGCTGGACGCCTGCGAAGCGGTCGCCGGCGAAGTGCGCGCCATGGGCCGCCGCGCCCTGGCGGTCTCGGCCCACCTCGGTCGCTGGGACGACATCGACCGGCTGATCGAGGCGTCTTACGCTGAGTTCGGCCGCATCGACATCCTGGTCAACAATGCCGGCATGTCGCCGCGCCAGCCGTCGCACGAGGTGACCGAGGCGTTGTTCGACAGCGTCATGAACCTGAACTTCAAGGGCCCGTTCCGCCTCGCCTCCCAGGTCGCCAAACGCATGGTCGATGGCGACGGCGGCGTGATCATCAACGTCTCGTCGTCCGGCGCCCTGCACCCATTGCCGGCCGTGGTGCCCTACAGCGGCGCCAAGGCGGCGCTGAACGCCATGACCGTGTCGTTCGCCCACGAATACGGACCGAAGGTGCGGGTGAACACCATCTCGGCCGGGCCCTTCCTCACCGACATCGCCAAGGCCTGGCCGCAAGCGGCGCGCGAGCGGGCCAACAATGCCCTCGGCCGCCCGGGCCGCCCCGAGGAGGTGGTGACCACCGCCCTCTACCTGGCCAGCCCCGCCTCCTCCTTCACCACCGGCGCCATCGTCCGGGTGGACGGGGGGCAATAGCAGTGCGCCACGGCCAAGGTCCGGCAGCCGCCGGCGACTTTGGCGCCGGCGGCGGCCGGGACTAGGATGCGCGGCCGCTCTCCCATCCGCCTCATGGATCGCCCGTGCCCGACCGTCCCGACTTCATCGCCCACTGGACCGACCTGGAGGGCGAGGACGACAGCCACTATCCGGGCGACTCGGAGCTGATGTCCATCGGCGCG
>DASQSO010000485.1:0-3225 GCA_035642335.1 Caulobacteraceae bacterium | reverse complement strand
ATCGCCAATGCGCGGCTCTCGCGGCACAATCCGGAATTCGTCGATTTCCTCTACGAGCGCCTGCGCCGACAGGGCTACCTGCGGCGCGACGTCCAGCGGCTGGTGAACCAGGACCGCAACTCCTTCGCCGCCTCGATGGTGGCGCTCGGCCATGCCGACGGCTTGGTCACCGGCGTCACCCGCAGCTTCGACCAGGTGCTGGAAGAGGTGATGCGGGTGATCGATCCGGCGCCTGGCGGCCGGGTCATCGGCATGTCGATCGTGCTGGCCAAGGGCCGCACGTTGTTCGTCGCCGACACCAACATCACCGAGATGCCCGAGGCCGAGGAGCTGGTCGAGATCGCCATTGAGGCGGCTCACGCCGTACGCGACCTGGGTTTCGAGCCGAAGCTCGCCTTCATGTCCTACTCCACCTTCGGCAACCCGATGGGGGACCGCTCGGAAAAGGTGCGCGACGCCGTCGCTATCATGGACGAGATGGATATCGACTTCGAATACGAGGGCGAGATGCCGCCGGAACTGGCCCTGGAGCCGGACAAGCGCGCCAACTTCCCGTTCATGCGCCTGACCGGCGAGGCCAATGTGCTGATCATGCCGGCCATCCACTCCGCCTCGATCTCGACCAAGCTCGTCCAGGCGCTCGGCGGGGCGACGGTGGTCGGCCCGGTGCTGCTCGGCCTGTCGAAATCGGTGCAGATCTGCCCGCTCTCGGCCTCGGTCTCGAAGATCTTGCAGATGGCGACCATGGCCGCCTACGAACGGCCCTTGGCGGAAGCCAAGGTTTAGTCGCCAGCTTGACGGCGGGCGCGGCAGGCTTCAAACACGCCGGCCCTCTTGACCCAAGCTGACGAAGGCGGAGCGCTCCGGCGCGTTCCGGCGCGCGCATGTCCGCCTCGACCACCCTCGGCATTGACTTCGGGACCACCAACACCGTGGTGTCGACGGCCGGCGACGACGGCGAGGCGGTGCTGGCGGATTTCGCCTTCGACGGCGTCGCCTCGACCACCTTCCGCTCCTGCCTGAGCGTGCGATCCGAGCCCGACCGGCCCAACGGCCGGCTGGTGGAGGCCGGTCCCTGGGCTATAGACGCCTATCTGGAGGACCCGGGCGAGACGCGGTTCATCCAGTCGTTCAAGAGCTTTGCCGCCAGCTCAGCCTTTTCCGAGACGGTGATCCTCGGCCGCCGCTACCGGTTCGAGGACCTGCTCTCGACCTTCCTGCTTAGGGTGCGCGCCCATGCCGGGGCGGTGATGGCCACCCCGCCGAGCCGGCTGATCGTCGGCCGGCCGGTGCGCTTCGCCGGCGCCTTCCCAGACCCGGCCCTGGCCCTCTCCCGCTACGAGATCGCCTTTCGCCGCCTTGGCGTCTCGGAAATCCTTTACGCCTATGAGCCGATCGCGGCCGCGTTCTTCTTCGCCCGCCAGCTGAACGCCGACGCCACCGTCCTGGTCGGCGATTTCGGCGGCGGCACCAGCGATTTTTCCATCGTCCGCTTCGCCCGCAAGCGCGGCGTGCTGGCCTCCAAGGCGCTGGGCCAGGCTGGCGTGGGGGTGGCCGGCGACGCCTTCGACTACCGGCTGATCGACCACCTGGTCTCGCCGGCGCTGGGCAAGGGCTCGGCCTATCGCGACTTCGACAATGTCGCGCCCATGCCCAACCGCTATTACGCCAGCTTCGCGCGCTGGGACCAGCTGGCCCTGATGCGCGCCTCCCGCGACATGGTCGACATCCGCGGCCTAGTGCGCAAATCGCTCGAGCCGGAAAAGGTCGCGCGCCTGGTCGAGTTCCTCGACGGCGAATATGGCTATTTGCTCTATCAGTCCATTTCGCGGCTGAAGGAGGCGCTGTCGGCCGCGCCCACCGCACGCTTCGTGTTCCGGGCGGGCGCGATCGACATCGAACGCGACGTCCAGCGGACGGAATTCGAAAGCTGGATCGGTCGCGATCTCGCCGCCATCGACAAGGCCGTCGACGAGGCTATGACGAACGCGAAGCTGAGGCCCGAGGGCATCGACCGCGTCTTCCTGACCGGCGGCACCTCCTTCGTGCCGGCCGTCCGGGAGCTGTTCGAGCGCCGCTTCGGATCCGGCAAGATCAGCACCGGCGCCGAATTGGAATCCATCGCCGCCGGCCTCGCCCTGATCGGCGAGGAGCCCGACCTCACCCCCTGGTGCGAACGGGCGCCGGGCTAACCCGGGTTAGGACCAGGCAGAGAATGATCGCCGGCGCGCCAAACGCCGCGGCCAGCATATAGAAGAGCGCGAAGGCGTCCAGCAGCGAGCGCCCGTGCTGCAGCACCTCGACGATCGATCCCGAAAAGCCCTTCAGGAACTTGCCGGTCACCGCCAGCGCCGAGGTCAGCAACGCATATTGCGTCGCCGTATAGCCCAGGCTGGTCAGGGTCGACATGTAGGCGATCAGCGCCACGCCCGAATAGCCGATGGCGATGGAATCTATGGTCATGATGACCGCGAAGGCGCTCAGCTTCAGGCCGCCGGCCTGGATCAGGGCGTAGTCGCCGCCATGCCAGCCCAGCAGGGCGAAGGCGGCGATGGCGAGCGGCTGGACGATGGCGCCGATGATCAGGGTGCGGTGGTTGCCAAGGCGCAAGGATGAGAATCCGCCGAGGGCGATGCCGATGAAGGAGCCCGGCAGACCAACGACCAGCCGCACCCAGCCGATGGTGTCCTTGTCGATGTTGAGCGCGCTGTAATAGGGGTTGCTCATCGGCCCGCGCATGTAGTCGCACAGATGGTAGAAGGTGATGGTGGTCAGCATCAGCGCCGCCATGGCCACGCCGTGGGTGCGGAAGAAGGCGATCAGCGGCCCGATAACGGCGTCGAACAGCGCCTGGGCCGGCCGGCGGCTAGCCGTCTCGCTCTTGGCGTCCATGACCGCGTCGGCGGCGGCTGGTTCGCGGGCGATGAGAACGGCGGCGACGCCGACGGACATGGCCGCGCCGTAGATGACGTAGCTGACCGGCCATCCAAGGCGTTTGGCGACCATCAGGATGATGGACTCCGTCAAGATCAGGGCCAGGCGATAGCCGACGCTGTAGGCGGCGGTGAGCAGGCCCAGTTCGTCGGCGTCGGCGGCGCTCTCGATCCGCCAGGCGTCCATCGCCGTGTCCTGGGTCGCCGCGCCCAGCGCCGCCACGAAAGCCAAGCCCACGAACGGCCAGAACTGCAGCCGGGGATCGATCAGGCCCATGCCGATCAGGCCGGC
>DASQSO010000484.1:0-5250 GCA_035642335.1 Caulobacteraceae bacterium | reverse complement strand
GACCCGTGGCGGCGTGAATTGGACTTGGCGGCCGGGGCCCTGATCCCCGCCTTACCAAGAATTCATTCGTCGAATTGCATCCGACGGTAGCTCTTCTCTCCTCTTCCTATCAAAACGGCGCAAACGCGGCTGACTGATTGAGATGGAGAAGACCACGTGATTGAGAATTTTGTCGACCAGATCGTCCCGATCCTCGGGATATTCATGATCATCGCGATCGTGATCGGCCCTTTGTGGATTCGAAGTTACTTCGCGGCGCGCGAGCGGGCGCAGATGCATGAGACGCTCAGGGTCGCCTACGAGAAGGGCCAGCCGGTCCCGCCCGAGCTGATCGAGCGGCTGACCGCCCCGGCTCCGCGGCAGAGCTACGGCGTCGGTTCAAGCGCACCGGACGCCGATCTCAGGCGCGCGATCATCCTGATCGCCGTCGGCCTCGGCCTCGTCGGGCTGGGGGCTGGGCTCTTCTGGGGCTTCATGTACGTCAACCCGATCCCGGCCGGCATCATCGGCGGCTCGACGGCCGGCGCCGGCGCCATCCCCGGCTTTATCGGCGTGGCCTACCTCGTCCTCTGGCTCGCCAAGCGCGGCGGGCCCAGGCCCTGAAACTGAACCCAGGGCTGGCTTGATTGGGCGACCGCCATGGCGGACTCCACAACAGAGCGCGCTTCGGCGCACGATCTCGAGCTTGTCGCCCTGGCGGCCAGCGGCGGGCGTGCGGCCTTCGGCGAGCTGACCCGCAGGCACGGATCGGCTGTGCGCGGGCTGTTGCGCCGGATGGGCGCGACCGCGGCCCTGGCCGACGATGTGGCGCAGGACGCCTTCCTGGCCGCCTTCGAGCAGATCAGCGACTTCCGCGGCGAGGGCACCTTCCAGGCCTGGGTCAAGCGCATCGCGACCAGGCTCTACGTCAAACGTTGGCGGCGCGACGCGCGCGGTCAGGCGATCGCCGAGATGGCGGGCGCGGAGCGGCAGACGGAGGCGGGCGGGGAGGCGGCGAACGCGGCGCGCATCGACCTGGACGAAGCGCTGAAGTCGCTGGCGCCGATCGAGCGGCTCTGCGTCTCGCTCTGCTACGGCGGCGGCCTCTCGCACGCCGAAGCGGCCGAGGCCTTGAATACGCCGCTTGGAACGGTCAAATCCCATATCAAACGTGGTTTGGATAAACTCCGGCGCCGCTTGGCGGCGGGCCGGGAGTTCCCTCCGGTGGAGGCTGACAGCCATGGCTGACCTCATTTTCGAACGCGAACTGAATCGGATGTTCGCCGAGGCCCCGGAGCTTGGCGACGCGCACCTTTTCGCGCTCAAGGTCGATGAGAAGTTGCAGCGCGGCTGGACGCTGCGCCGGCTGCTGATCGGCGGGCTTGGACTGGTCGGCGGCGCTGTCGGCGGCGCCCAACTGCTCGGCGGCGGGCTGGTGGCGCGGCTTGGCGACGCGACCTCCGAATCCGGAAAACTGCTCACCGGCAAGGTGATTGACCTTGTCCAGGCGAGTATCATGCCGCAGAGCTTGCCGCCCGATGTGGGGTTGTTCTGGATCGCTGGGATTTTCGCCGTCGTCGCGATCGGCTTCGCGGTCACCCGCGTCATGAGGGAGTTTTAGGGCCGGTCCTATGTCCGCACAGCGTGAAGATGCCATCCGGCGGGTTTCCGCCCCCGATATCGCGGCGCGCAAGGGCGGCCAGCCTATCGTCTGCCTGACGGCCTACACCACGCCCATGGCGGAAATCCTCGATCCGCACTGCGACCTGCTGCTGGTCGGTGATTCCGTCGGCATGGTGCTGCACGGCCTGCCCAACACCGTCGGCGTCACCATGGAGATGATGATCCTGCACGCCCAGGCGGTGATGCGCGGCGCCCGGCGGGCGATGGTCATCGTCGACATGCCGTTCGGCTCCTATGAGGGGAGTGTGGAGACCGCCTACGCCAACGCCGTGCGCATCCTGAAGGAGACCGGCGCGCAAGGGGTGAAGGTCGAGTCCGGCCCGCACGTGCCCGAAACCATCGCCTATCTCGTCCGCCGCGGGGTTCCGGTGATGGGCCATGTGGGCCTCAGGCCCCAGTCGGTGCTGGTCGATGGCGCATTCAAGGCCAAGGGACGCAACAACAGCGAGCGCTCAAGCGTGCTGGACGAGGCCAAGGCCACGGCCGCGGCCGGCGCCTTCTGCATCGTCGTCGAAGGCGTCGCCGAGTCGCTGGCGCGCGAGATCACCTACGCCATAGATGCGCCGACCATCGGCATCGGCGGCTCGGCCGCCTGTGACGGCCAGATCCTGGTCACGGACGATATGCTGGGCCTGTTCGACTGGACGCCGAAGTTCGTGCGCCGCTACGCCGACCTGCGTGGCGAGATCGATCGCGCTGTCGCATCCTACGCCGAAGACGTCCGCGCGCGGCTCTTTCCGGGCGCCGCGGAGACCTATTTCACCAAGGCGGCGGAGTAGCGGCCAAAGGCTGCGTTGCGGCGGCGCTTTCGAGGCTATAGGTTCCCCGCCTCGCATTCCCTGGGTTTAAGGCGCGGAGCCCCCATACGTGGTCGATATTTTCGAAGAGGTCGACGAGCACCTCCGCTCTGACCGCTTGGCCGTCCTGGCGCGGCGATATCTGCCGTGGATCGGAGGCGTCCTGCTGCTTGCCCTAGCCATCGCGCTCGGCGCGTGGGGCTATACCGCCTACCAGCAGAAGAACATCGAGGCGGCGTCCCAGGCCTATGCCGACGGGCTGGACAAGCTGAGCCAGGGCGACCTCGATGCGGCCTATGTCAGGTTCGGCGACGCCGCCGCCAAGCCCACGCCAGGCTATCAGGCCCTGGCCTTGATGCAGCAGGCGGGCGTGCGGTTGGACCAGAAGCGCGTTCCGGAAGCGGTCGTGCTGTTCGACAAGGCCGCCGCCGCCACCTCCAACCCGGTGATCGCCGACGCCGCCCGCCTCAAATCCGCCTTCGCCGTGCTCGACACCGCTCCGTACGATCAGGTCGAGGCGCGCTTGAGACCCCTTACGGATTCGGACCGGCCGTTCCATGCGCTGGCGCGCGAGGCGCTGGGCATGGCCAAGCTCAACGCCGGGCGGTCGAAAGACGCCTTGAGCGACTTCCAGGTGCTCACCCTGATGGCCGACGCGCCGCAGGACGTGCGCGAACGGGCCCAGGCCGCCATCACCCTCATCAAGGCTGGCACCGCGATAGGCCTGCCGGCGACAGTTAAGGCGGCGATGGCCCTGCCGCCGCTTCCGCCACAGCCCGCCGCGCCGCCAGCGGGCGCGGCCCCCGACCAATCGCAACCTACGGGAGCCGCCCAATGACGCCCAGACGCACGCTCGGTTTGATGACCGCCCTGGCGTTCGCGCTCGCGGTCTCCGGCTGCATCCACCTGACCAATCCGTTCAAGGCGCCCAAGACCGCCAAGTACACCGGCACCGGCGAGAGGATTTCGGTGCTTGGCGCCGGCGATACCCTGAGCGTCTCCGATGCACTGAAAGGCCAGGACTTCTTCCTGCCCGACGCCCAGCCGGTCACGGCCTGGCCCTTGCCCGGCGGCACGCCGGAACAGTCCGTCGAGCATCCCGACGCAGGCGGCGCCTTCACGGTCGCCTGGCGGCGCGGGTTTGGCCGCGGCTCCGACCGCGCCTTCCATGTGACCGCTCCGCCAGTTGCGGCTAACGGCCGCATCTACGTGATGGACGGCGGCGCGGGCGTGTCGGCCTTCGATCTCACAGACGGCCGCGAGGTCTGGCGTACCGACCTCTCCAGTCGCAGCGGCCACGAGAAGGAAGGGTTTGGCGGCGGCGTGGCCTTTGCGGACGGCCGGCTCTATGTCGGCTCCGGCTACCGCTTTGTGGCGGCGCTCAACGCCGACACCGGCAAGGTGATCTGGAAAACCCCGACCGACGCGCCGGTGCATTCGGCGCCGACGGTGGCCGCCGGCCGTGTCTACGCCGAATCCACCGACGACAATCTGATGACTTTCGACGCCGCGACCGGCCAGCCCGGCTGGGCTCACCAGGCCTTGGTCGAGCCGGCGCGCATCCTGGCGGCCTCAAGCCCGGCGATTTCCGGCGAAGCCGTGGTCGCCGCCTTCGCCTCGGGCGAGCTGATCGCCCTGCAGACGGCCAACGGCGACACGCTCTGGACCGACGAACTGTCCAAATCCAATCGCAACAGCGCCCTATCCGAAATCCGTGACGTCGCCGGCCGGCCGGTGATCTATCGCGGCGATGTTTATGCTGTCAGCCACTCGGGCCTGATGGCGGCGATCGACCTGCGCACCGGCGCCCAGCGCTGGACCCTGCCGGTGACCTCGGTCTCCACCCCGTGGCCGGTGGGCGACGTGGTCTATGTCAGCGACACTCTCGGCCGCGTCGTCTGCGCCTCGCGCGACAATGGCCAGATCTACTGGATCACCGACCTCAATCACGGCAAGCGCAAGAAGGAGCGTGGGGCGTGGTCGGGCCCGATCCTGGCCGGGCCGAATCTGGTGCTGGTCTCCAGCGTGGGCGAGGCGGTGGCGCTCAATCCGAAATCCGGCGCGGTTCAGCACTCGCTGAAGCTTGGCTCGGACGCTCTGATGAACCCGATCGCGGTCAATGGGACCCTCTACGTCGCGACCCTGGCGGCGGAGCTGATCGCCATTCGCTAGGAGGATGGCGCTCAAACTCGCCATCGTCGGCCGACCCAATGTCGGCAAGTCCACGCTGTTCAACCGGCTGGCCGGACGCAAGCTCGCGATCGTCGACGACCGCCCGGGGGTTACCCGCGATCGCCGCTATGGGACGGGTCGGCTTGGCGACCTCGACCTGGAACTAATCGACACCGCCGGCTTCGAGAACCAGGACGACGAAAGCCTGGCCGCGCGCATGCAGGCGCAGATGGAGCTGGCGATCGAGGACTGCGACGTGGTGCTCTTTGTCATAGACGCGCGCGAGGGCATCGTGCCGCTGGACCGGGCCTTCGTCGAGATCCTGCGCCGCCGGGACAAGCCGGTGCTGTTGCTGGCCAACAAGGCCGAGGGCAAGGCGGGCGATGCGGGCGCCAACGAGGCATTCGAACTCGGCCTCGGCGAGCCCATCCCGATCTCGGCCGAGCACGGCGAAGGCATGTCGGACCTCTATGACGTGTTGCGGGCCGCGGCTGATGGGGTCGAGGCGGTGGAGGAGGCGGTCGATCCGGAACATCCGATCCTGATCGCGGTGGTCGGCCGGCCGAATGCGGGCAAGTCGACCCTGGTCAACCGGCTGATCGGCGAGGACCGGATGCTG
>DASQSO010000483.1:0-6884 GCA_035642335.1 Caulobacteraceae bacterium | reverse complement strand
ATCGCCTCGCCGGGGGCGATCTCGCCGATGCGATGGACGATCATCAGATCGTGCAGGGAGAACCGCGTCCGCGCCGCCTCGGCGATGCGGCCGATCTCGGCATCTGTGAAGCCGGGATAGGCTTCCAGCTCCAGCCGCGTCACCGCGCCGGCGTCCGCTCGGGCGATGCCAGTGAAGCTGACCACCGCGCCGGTCTCCTCGCGGCCCGTGCAGAAGGCCGAGAGCAGCGCGCCGGGATTGATAGGCTCGGTCTGCAGCCGGACCACGCGGTCAGCCTCCACTCATCGGGCTGAGGAAGGCGACCTCGGAATCGCTGGCGAGCGCGACGTCGCCGCGCACCAGCACCTTGTCCACCGCCGCCTGCACGCCGGCCCCGGCCAGGGCTTCGCCCAGCGCCGCATCCTCCGCGGTAAGCAGGCTCCTCAAGGCGAACAGGCTCGCCGGCGTCGGCTCGACCACCCGCTCGCGCCAGCCGGCGACGTCGCGCAGCCGGCCGAACAGGAGCACCCGCGTCATGGTCTAGCCGCCGGTCGTCGACATGTGCCGCGCCAGGGCTGGCGCGGCCCCGCGCTCGATATGGAAGTCGTGGCCCTTGGGCTTGGCGGTGATCGCCGCGCGGATGGCGGTCTCAAGCGCCGCGTCGTCGCCGCCGCCGCGCAGGACGGCGCGCAGGTCGTTGGCGTCATCGCGGCCGAGGCAGGAGTGCAGCACCCCCGTGCAGGTCAGCCGCACCCGGTTGCAACCCTCGCAGAAGTTGTGGCTGAGCGGGGTGATCAGGCCGAGCCGGCCGCCGGTCTCGGCGATGCGGACATACCGCGCCGGGCCGCCGGTGGCGAGCGCAAGGTCGGTGAGCGTCCAATAGCTTTCCAGCTCGCGGCGAACCTCGGCCAGGGATAGGAACTGGTCGGTGCGGTCCTCGTCGATCTCGCCCATGGGCATGGTCTCGATCAGAGTCATGTCCATGCCCCGGCCGTGCGCCCAGGCGACAAGAGCGGGGATTTCCGCGGCGTTGTCGGTCTTCAGCGCCACGGTGTTGATCTTCACCGCCAGGCCGGCGGCTCTCGCCGCCTCGATCCCGGCTAGCACCCGGGCGAGATCGCCGCCCCGGGTGATGTGGCGGAAGAGATCGGGCTTGAGCGTATCCAGCGAGACGTTGATCCGCTTGACGCCGAACCGGGCTAGATCGGCGGCGTGGCGCTCAAGCTGGGTGGCGTTGGTGGTCAGGGTCAGCTCGTCCAGCGCGCCGGTTTGCAGATGGCGCGAAAGCTGCGCCACCAAGCTCATGGATCCCTTGCGCATCAGGGGCTCGCCGCCGGTGAGTCGGAGCTTGCGCACACCGAGGCCGACAAAAGCCGAGGCCAGCCGGTCCAGCTCGTCGAGCCTCAACACCTCGGCCTTGGGCAGGAAGACCATGTGCTCGGACATGCAGTAGACACAGCGCAGGTCGCAGCGGTCGGTCACCGAGACGCGCAGATAGGTGACGGCGCGGCCAAAGCCGTCGACCAGCGGCGGCTTGGCGGCGATGGACGGCAAGGCGGAGGCGTCGTACGGCGTCATGACGCCTGCGAACATAGAAAGGAACGAGCCTTGGCGACAGGGGTAGCGACCCACTCTGCCCTGGAGGCCGTCGTGCTGGCCGCCGGCTTCGGCGCACGTTTCGGCGGCGGCAAGCTGACCGCGCCCTGGCGGGGCGGGGTGTTGCTTGATGGCGCCCTCGCCGCCGCCTTCGCCGCCCCGGTGCGGACCGTGACCGTGGTCTGGGGCGCCAATGCGGCCGTGCCGGAGGCCGCCAAAACGTTCGCCGAGCGCGCCGGCGACGTTGGGCGACTGAAACTCGTGAACGCCGAGCGCCATGCCGAAGGCCTGTCCGCCTCGCTGAAGGCGGGGATCGGCGGCGTCGCGCCCGACGCCCCCGGCGTCTTCGTTTTCCTGGGCGACATGCCGAGAATTCCTTTCAGCGTCCTAGCCCCCCTCGCCGAGGCGCTGGGCGCCGGCGCACCGGCGGCGGCCACCGTCTTCAACCGCGAGCGGGGCCATCCGGTTCTGTTCGGCCGCGAGCTGCTGCCACGCCTGCTCGAACTGGACGGCGATCGCGGCGCCGGCGGGCTGCTGGCCCGGCTCGGCGAGCGGCTGGTCCTCATCCCATCCCCCGACGACGGCGTGCTCTACGACGTCGACCGGCCATCGGACCTAGCCTAGGCGTTCACGAACGGCAGGCTTGAGGTCGCGGTTCCGCGCAGGGCCAGGAGGGCGTTGGCGACCGCCGGGGCGATGACCGGCGTGCCGGGCTCGCCGGCGCCGGTGGGCGGGTTGGTGGAGGCGACGATATAGGTCTCGACCTTGGGCGCCTCATTCATGCGCAGCACGCGGTAGCTGTCGAAATTGGTCTGGTCGACGACCCCGTCCTTCAGCGTGATCTTGCCGTAAAGGGCCGCGGAAAGGCCGTAGCAGACCCCGCCCTCCATCTGGGCGGCGATCAGGTCGGGCGCGATGGGCGTGCCGCAATCGACGGCGCAGACGACCCGAGTGACGCGCGGCTCGCCGTTCTTCATCGTCACCTCGGCGACCTGCGCCACCACCGAGCCGAAGCTTGCATGGACTGCGAGGCCCCGCGCCGTTCCCGCCGGCAACGGTTGGCCCCAGCCGGCTTTTTCGCAGGCCAGATCGAGCACGGCGCGATGGCGGTTGGCGCTCGGCCCGGCTCGTTCATAAAGGGTTCGGCGATAGTCTGCGGGATCCTTGCCGGCCTTGCGCGCCAGCTGGTCGATGGTGTGCTCCATGGCGAAGGCGGTGTGGGTCGCGCCCACCGAGCGCCACCAGAGCACGGTTACCGGGAAGTCCGGCTCATAGACCTGGGCGTCGACCACCGGCGTGGCGGCCAGATAGACCGAGCCCTTGGTCCCCTCGACCGTGGTCTCGTCGAAACCGCCGCCGGTCAGCGAGCCCTTGGAGATCGACTGGGTCACCACCCGGTGCCGCCAGGCCGCGGGATAGCCGTCGGCGTCGGTCTTGATCGCGACCGCGTGGTAGGTCAGCGGCCGGTAGAGGCCGCCGGTCATATCGTCCTCCCGCGTCCAGACCAGCTTGACCGGCCGGCCGCGGCCGACGTGCTTGGCGATATGCACCGCTTCGACGACGTAATCCGAGTGGTTGTTGCCGCGCCACCCGAACGAGCCGCCGGCCGGCAGGGTCTCGATCTCCACCGCGCCCGGCAGGGTTCCGACCACCATGGCCGTGTTGATCTGGTCGAGGGTCTGAATCTGCGAGGCGAAGGTCAGCTTGACCCGGTTTCCGTCCACCTGCGCCACGCAATTCATCGGCTCCATGGTGGCGTGGGCGAGATAGGGAAAGTCGTAGGTCGCGGTCAACAGTTCGCCGTTGAAGGCGCCGGTCGCATCGCCCTTGGTCTCGAAGGCTTGCGCCTTCACATCGCCCTGACCGGCGGCGATCTTGTGATAGTCAGCGACGATGGCGTCCGAGGAGCGCTTCTCCGCCCTGTCGTCGTTCCAGGTCACCTTCAGCGCGTCGCGGCCGGTTCGGGCGGCGTAGGTGGACTCGGCGATCACCGCGACGCCGGTGGGGATCTTCACCACATCGACGACCCCGGCAACCTGGCGGGCGGCGCTGTCGTCGAACGAGGCCGGCTTGCCGCCGAAGCGGGGCGAGTGGGCCACCACCGCCGTCAGCATCTCGGGCAGGTGGACGTCCTGGGTGTAGCGCGCCGTGCCGGTGCTCTTGGCCGGGGTATCCTTGCGCGCCACCCGCTTGGTGCCGATCAGGGTGAAGTCGGCGTGGCGCTTCAGCTTCGGCGACTGTGGCGGCGTCACCTTACCGGCCTCGGCGATCAGCTCCCCGAAATTGGCGAAGCGGCCGGAGGGTCCGTGGGCGACCACCCCGTTCTGCACGGTAATGTCGCTGACTGGGACGTTCCAGCGGCCCGAGGCGGCCTGGACGAACATGACCCGGGCGGCCGCGCCGGCGCGGCGATACTGCAGCCAGGAATTGGCCATGGCGGTCGAGCCGCCGGTGCCTTGCACCCCGAACAGGGTGTTGGCGTAGAGCTTGGCGTTGGCGGCCGACGGGACGACCTTGACCTTGGTCCAGTCGGCGTCGAGCTCCTCTGCGATCAGGGCGGCGAGGCCGGCATGATTGCCCTGGCCCATCTCCTGGTGCTTGTTCATCACCGTCACCGACCCGTCCGGATCGATCCTGATGAAGGGGCCGAACGGGCCGAGATCAAGATCCTGACCGCCTATGGACATCAGGCCGGCCATGCTTTTCGGCGAACAGCCGACCACCAGCGCGCCGCCGACGACGCTGGCGCCGATGATCAGACCGCGGCGGGTGGCGGACGCGGCGGCGACCTTGGTGAGCGCGTTCATGCCGGGGCTCCCGCCGCGACCTGGCCGGCGGCGTCGTGGATGGCGGCGCGGATGCGCTGGTAGGTGCCGCAGCGACAGATGTTGCCGGTCATGGCCGCGTCGATATCGTCATCGGTCGGCTTGGGCTTGGCCGCTAGCAGCGCCGTCGCCGACATGATCTGGCCGGACTGGCAATAGCCGCATTGTGGCACGTCGGCCTTGATCCAGGCCAGCTGCACCGGATGGGTTCCACCAAGCCCCTCGATGGTGGTGATCTTCATGCTGGTCGCCGAGGCGATCGGGGTCTGGCAGGAGCGGATCGCCGCGCCGTCGGCATGGACAGTGCAGGCGCCGCACTGGGCGATGCCGCAGCCGTACTTGGTGCCGGTCAGCTTCAGCTCGTCGCGCAGCACCCAGAGTAGCGGCGTTTCCGGCGCGGCGTTCACCGCGTAGGTGCGGCCATTGATATTCAGACTGGTGGTCATGGGTCCTCCCGAACGGCCATGTCGTGCTGATTTGCAGCGATCTTAACACCGTTCAGGGCGGCGCGCGCAGCCAAAAAAAGACGACGCCAGACGCGCAAACCGTCTAGGATTCGCAGGTAATGGACGCTTTTCCCGCCTTTTTTCCCCTGGCCGGCCGCACCATCGCGGTCGTCGGCGACGGCGAGCCGGCCGAGGCCAAGGCCCGGCTGTTCGATGGTTCGCCGGCGAGATTGTTGCGCATAGAGGCCGGCCGGGCGCTCGACCCCGCGGCCTACGACGACGCCAGTCTGGTCTTCGTCGCCGCTGGCGACGTCGCGTTCCGCGAGGCGGCGGCCAAGGTCGCGCGCCAGGCCGGAGCGGTGGTCAATGTCGTCGACCACCCGGCGCTATCCGACTTCCACACGCCGGCGCTGGTGGATCGCGGCGCGGTGGTGGCCGCCGTCGGCACCACCGGCGCCTCGCCCATGCTGGCCGCGCTGCTGCGCAGTGATATCGAGGCGCGTATCCCGCCCGGCGCCGGCCGGGTCGCGGCCCTGTTCGGCGCCATGCGCGAGCGGCTGCGCGAAGCCCTGCCCGACCTGGACGCCCGCCGCGCCTTCCTGCGCGAGGCCCTGACCGGCGCGGCCGCCGAGGCCGCCATGGTCGACGACATGGGGTTGGCGCGCCGCCTGCTGGGCGAGGCCCTGGACGCCTGGGGCGCCCGAGCCCCAACGCGAGGCCGTCTGCGCATCGTCGTGGGCGACGGCGCCGCGGACCTACTCAGCCTGCGCGCCGCCCGCGCCCTGGCCCAGGCCGATGTGCTGATCGCCGACCAGGGCGCCTCGCCGGCGACGCTCGCCCTCGCCCGCCGCGAAGCGCGGCGGGTCTCGCTGGAGGGCGCCAATCTCGAGGCGCTGGCCGGGTTCGCCGAACAGGGCCTGCAGATCGTCTGGGTCGGGACGCCGGCCCTCAGTCTGATCGAGGCGCTGGCGGCGAAGGGCGTGGCGATCGAACAGCTCAGATCGGCGCCGGCCTAGGCCCCTTATCGGGCCGTGATCGGCTCCCGCGGCGCCTGCGGAGCCGCGCGGCCGGTGATCTCGGCCAGGGCCGCGGCGACCTGGGTGACGTCGTATGGCTTCTTGATTAGCGGCGCGTCGAACCCCAGCGGCGCGAACTTTGAATCGCCATAGCCGGTGGCGAAGATGAAGGGGATGCCACGCGCGGCCAGGGCCCGGGCCACCGGCAACACCGACTGCCCATTGAGGTTGGCGTCCAGCACCGCCGCGTCCAGCGGCAGCTCGGCCATGTGCAAGCCTTCCTCGACGTCGGCGGCCGAGCCGGCCACCTTGGCGCCGGCTTCCGACAACCCCGCCTCGAGCTCCAGCGCCAGCAGCAGGGCATCCTCGACGATCAGCACCCGCAGTCCCTTGATGCGGCCGGCGGGATCCAGATAGGGGGCGCCCGCCGAAGCGCCGGCGACGCTGGGCGCTTCGGCGACAGGCGCGGGAGCTGGCGAAGCGGTCGATTGATCGGCCAGGGCCGAGGCGCCGGCGACCAGGGTGGCGCACACCCCCTCGCGGCGATGTTCGACGCGCGCCTCGCCGCCCAGCTCGCGGCCGGTGACCTTGTCCAGCAGGGTGGCGCCGAACCCGCGCCGGGTGGGCGGCGCGACCGGCGGACCGCGGCTCTCGGTCCAGAGCAGTTCGAGCCCCCCATCAGCGGTCGCCCGCCAAGCGACATCGACCCGTCCGAACTCGGTGGACAGAGCGCCGAACTTCACCGCGTTGGTGGCCAGTTCGTGCAAGGCCAGCGACATGGCGTTGGCCGCGCGCGGGGTCAAAAGCAGATCCGGCCCCTGCCAGCGGGTCTGGCCGGGCGCCAGGCCGCCCAGCTCGGCGGCGGCGATATTCTGCATGCCGGCGCCGCGCCAGCGGGTGGCGGTGAGCAGCTGGTGGGCCGAGGCCATGGATTTCAACCGCCCGGCGAAGGTCTTCAGGAAGCCCTCGAGCGACGAGGCCTTCCGGGCGGACTGGGCGGCCAGCGATTGCACCGCGGCCAA
>DASQSO010000482.1:0-16515 GCA_035642335.1 Caulobacteraceae bacterium | reverse complement strand
CGTCGATGTCGCCGCCGAACACGAGGCCGCCTTTGTCGGATTGGCTGATGTAGAAATGGCCGGCGCCAAAGGTGATGACGCCGGGGATAAGCGGCTTGACCGCCTCGGTCACCATGGCTTGCAGCGGGTGACTTTCGATCGGCAGCCGCAAGCCCGCCATCGCGCCCAACTGGGAGGAATGGCCGGCGACCGCCAACCCCACCTTGCGTGCGCCGATGAAGCCGCGGGTGGTGTCGACGCCCCGGATCTTCCCGTGCTGGATCCGCAAGCCGGTGACCTCGCAATTCTGCACGATATCGACGCCCAGGCTGTCCGCCGCCCGCGCGTAGCCCCAGACCACGGCGTCGTGACGCGCCGTGCCGCCGCGCCGCTGCAACAGGCCGCCCTGGATCGGGAAGCGGGCGTTATCGAAGTCCAGGAAGGGGGCCAGCTTGCGTACGCCAGCCTGGTCCAGCAGTTCGGCGTCCGCCCCGTGCAGCAGCATGGCGTTGCCCCTGCGGGCGAAAGCATCGCGCTGGGCGTCGGAATGATAGAGGTTCAGGACGCCACGCTGGCTCACCATGCTGTTGTAGTTGAGGTCCTGCTCCAGGCTCTCCCAGAGCTTCATGGAGAATTCGTAGAACCGCTCGTTGCCGGGCTCGCGATAGTTGGAGCGGATGATGGTGGTGTTCCGTCCGGCGTTGCCCGAGCCGATCCAGCCCTTCTCCAACACGGCGATGTTCGTGAGGCCGTAGGTCTTGGCCAGGTAGTAGGCCGCGGCCAGGCCATGGCCGCCGCCGCCGACAATGACGGCGTCGTATGCGAGCCGCGGCGCGGCGTCGCGCCATACCCGGGGCCAGTCGGGCTTGGCGCGTAGGGCGTTGGCTGCAAGGCTGAGGACGGAATAGCGCATGCGCGCGGATCAGCAGTCCAGGGTGGTCTGCCGCTCCCAATCGGTGAGGTGGCCGGCGTAGGCGTTCCAGTCCTGGGTCCTGAGCTTGAGGTAGGAGCTCACGAAGCTCTCGCCCAACGCGCCGCCCAGCACGTCTGATTTTTCCAGAGCCCGCAGCGCATCAAGCAGGTTCAGCGGCAGCTTCTTGACGTTTTCCACCAGGTGGCCGTGGGTGTACATGTTGATGTCCAGCCGTTCGCCCGGATGTTTGGCGTTGGTCATGCCGTCCAGCCCCGCGGCCAGGATCGCGGCCTGCAGGAGGTAGGGATTGGCCGCCCCGTCCGCGAGCCTCAGCTCGAACCGGCCGGCTTCTGGAACGCGGATCATGTGGGTGCGGTTGTTGCCCGAGTAGGTGGCGGTGTTCGGCGACCAGGTCGCGCCCGAAAGGGTCACCGGCGCGTTGATCCGCTTGTAGGAGTTCACTGTGGCGTTGGTGATCGCGCACATGGCTTCGGCGTTTTCGATCACCCCGGCGATGAAGCTGTAGCCCAGGGCCGAGACGCCCAGTTCGCCCGCTGGATCTTCAAACAAGTTCTTACCGTCCCGCCACACCGACACGTGGGTGTGGCAGCCGTTGCCCGTGAGGTCGACGAACGGCTTGGGCATGAACGTCGCGCGCAGGCCGTGCTTCTCCGCGATCGACTTGGCCATGAACTTGAACAGCGAGTGGCGGTCGGCGGTGACAAGGGCGCCGGCGTAGTCCCAGTTCATTTCGAATTGGCCGTTGGCGTCTTCATGGTCGTTTTGATAGGGCGACCAGCCCATCGACAGCATGGCATCGCAGATCTCGGCGATCACCTCGTAGCGCCGCATGAGGGCGGACTGGTCGTAACAGGGCTTGCTCTGGCGGTCGGCCTCGTCGGAAATGCGCTCGCCGTCCGGTGCGATCAGGAAGAACTCGCATTCGACCCCGCATTTCATCTCGTAGCCGAGGTCGGCCGCGGCGGCGATCACCCGCTTCAACACGTTGCGCGGCGCGTGCTCCACCGGCTTGCCCGACATCCAGGGGTCGCCGGCGAACCAGCCCACCTCGGGCTTCCACGGCAGTTGAACCACGCTGTCCGCATCGGGGATGACGAACATGTCCGGATCAGCCGGCGTCATGTCCAGCCAGGTGGCGAAGCCGGCGAAGCCCGCGCCGGTCTTGGCCATGGCATCGATCGCTTGCACGGGCACCAGTTTCGACCGCTGGCCGCCGAACAGATCCGTGAAGGAGATCAAGTAATAGCGGATGCCCCGCTCGTTGGCCCAAGCCTCAAGTTTGCCCATGATATTCCTCCTAAATTCGCCCGCGCCCGGGTATCCAATCGGTCCCGGCGAGCGGCACGCCGGCCATGGCCGCGGCCTCGACGGTCAACGCCACCAGGTCTTCCGGCTCCAGATTGTGGACGTGGCTCTTGCCGCAAGCCCGCGCGATGGTCTGGGTTTCGAGCGTCAGCACCGCCAGATAGTTGGCCAGCCGCCGCCCGGCCTTTACCGGATCGAGCCTGGCGGCAAGCGCCGGGTCCTGGGTGGTGATGCCCGCCGGATCGCGGCCTTCGTGCCAGTCGTCATAGGCCCCGGCGGTTGTCCCCAACGCCTGGTAGGCTTCCTCCAGCGCTGGGTCGTTGTCGCCGATTGCGATCAACGCGGCCGTGCCGATCGAGACCGCGTCGGCGCCGAGCGCCAGCGCCTTGGCGACGTCGGCGCCCGTGCGGACACCGCCTGAAACAATCAGCTGCACCTGGCGGTGCAGGCCCAGGTCCTGCAGCGCCTGCACCGCTGGCCGGATGGCGGCGAGGATCGGCAGGCCCACGTTTTCGATGAACACTTCCTGGGTGGCCGCGGTGCCGCCCTGCATTCCGTCCAGCACGACCACATCGGCGCCCGACTTCACCGCCAGCGCGGTGTCGTAATAGGGTCGGCTGGCGCCGACCTTGACGAAGATCGGTTTTTCCCAGTCGGTGATCTCGCGCAACTCCTCGATCTTGATCTCGAGGTCATCGGGGCCGGTCCAGTCCGGGTGACGACAGGCCGACCGCTGGTCGATGCCGGCCGGTAGCGTGCGCATCGCCGCGACCCGGTCAGAGATCTTCTGGCCAAGCAGCATGCCGCCGCCGCCGGGCTTGGCGCCTTGGCCGATCACCACCTCGATGGCGTCGGCCCGGCGCAGATCGTCGGGGTTCATCCCGTAGCGCGACGGCAGGATCTGGTAGACGAGCATCGAGGAATGCTCGCGCTCCTCATCGGTCATGCCGCCGTCGCCAGTGGTGGTGCTGGTCCCCACGGCCGAGGCGCCGCGACCCAGAGCCTCCTTCGCTTGGGCCGACAGCGCCCCAAAGCTCATGCCGGCGATAGTGATCGGAATCTTCAGTCGGATCGGCGCCTTGGCCCGCCGCGCGCCGAGCAGCACATCGGTCCCACATCGTTCGCGATAACCCTCGAGCGGATAGCGTGAAATCGATGCGCCGAGAAACAGCAGATCGTCGAAATGCGGCAGCCGTCGCTTCGCCCCGCCGCCGCGGATGTCATAGATGCCGGTGGCCGCGGCGCGCTGGATCTCGGAGATAGCGTAGGGGTCGAAGGTCGCGGAATATCGCGGCGTTGTCCGGTGTGGCGGAAGGCTCATCGGATCCGCCTCAGTACGCATCGATATTGTCGACATGGAAGTGATAGAGGCGCCGCGCCGAACCGTAGAGACGGAACGCCTCGAATGAGATCTCGTCGGCCAGGCCGGCTTGCTCCAACACCCGCGTCAATACTGCGCGGTCCTCGGGCCCAATCGGCTTTTCGACACAGTCAGCGCCCAAGCTCTTGACCGGGCCGCGCAGGAACAGCCTGGCCTCATAGAGGGAGTCGCCGAGGTTCTCGCCGGCGCCGCCGAGCACCACGAGATTGCCGGCTTGAGCCATGAAGGCGCTCATCGGGCCGACCGAACCCTTCACGACGATGTCGATGCCCTTCATCGAGATGCCGCAGCGGGCTGAGGCGTCGCCGTCGATCACCAAGAGGCCGCCGTGGCCGGACGCGCCCGCCGATTGGCTGGCATCGCCCTGAACGTGGACGCGGCCCGACATCATGTTCTCGGCCACGCCCACCCCGGCGTTGCCGTGCACGGTCACGGCCGCCTGCTTGTTCATACCCGCGCAATAGTAACCCACGTGGCCATGGATCTCGATCGCGATCGGCGCATCGAGACCCGCCGCGATGGCGTGCTTGCCGCCTGGATTGAGCACCCGCCATAGGGTTTCATTAGTGTCCGCCGGCAAGCGGTGCAGGGCGCCGTTAAGGTCGCGAAGAGGTGTTTGCGCCAAGTCCACCACGGTCATCCGCGCCGATCCCAGGCATAAACCGTGGCGGGCTCGGGTTCGAACACCTGGGCCGCGTCGATGCCGGGCAGACCGGCCAGGGCGCGGTATTCCGAACCGAAGGCGACGTAATCGTCGGTCTCGGCCATCACCGCCGGCTTGCAGGCGATGGGATCGCGCAGCACGGCAAAGCCGGTCTCGGTCCCCACGACGAAGGTATAGAAGCCGTCGAGCTCGCTCAGGCTGGACTGCAATGCTTCCTCCAGGCTCGCACCCTTGCGCAAACACCACGTCAGATAGCCGGCCGCGACCTCGGAATCGTTTTCCGTCTCGAATGCGATGCCTTGACGCTGCAGTCGACGGCGCACGGCGTTGTGGTTGGACAGCGAGCCATTGTGCACGAGACACTGGTCGGGACCGGTCGAGAAGGGATGGGCGCCCTTGGTCGTCACCGACGATTCCGTGGCCATACGGGTGTGCCCGACCGCGTGGGTTCCGGTCATGCCGGCGAGGCCAAAGCGCTCGGCGACCGAGCGTGGCGCGCCAACCTCCTTGTAGATTTCCATCCGCCGCCCACGACCGACGACACCGACTTCGGGATGGGCCTCACCCAGCCAAGACAGGAACTCCGCCTCCTCATCAGGCGGCAGCATCAGCACCACGTGGCTGTCCCGTATGATCAACTCGGCCGAACAACCGAGCCTGGCGCGCAGGGCGGCGAGCGCCGCACCGGATTGCGGCAGCCGCAGAGTGACCTTGGTCCGGCTCGACCCATCATCGCCATAGACGGCGAACCCCGCGCTGTCGGGGCCGCGGTCGCTCAGGACGGCGAGCATTTCGGCGAACATGCCGCCGAGCGCGGGCTCCAGCGCTTCGTTCTTCAGAAAAAGGCCGACAATCCCGCACATTCGCCGCCGTCCAACCTCCTGACCAATGACCGCCACCGATACCCGCCGAACCGGCGCTGTCAACACAAAGGCATGAAATTTTCCTGACAGGAATCGCAACGCCCATTCCGAAGGCGTTTCAGATCAGGACCGATTCACCTGATAGATGATAATGGACAGATAGGTCATCGGCTGCCGGATCAGAGCTTCTGGACCGTGAAGCGCGCCGGAATCGAACAGCAGCGAGTCTCCAGGCCTAAGGTGATAGGTGCGGTCCGCGTGCCGATAGAGCACTTCGCCCGTCAGCATGTAGATGAACTCGACGCCAGCGTGGCGAAAGCCGGTATAGGGCAGCGCTTCTTCATTGAGCGTGATCAGATAGGGCTCAACCACCACATCGCCGCCCAGCGAATGGCCGAGCAGCTGATAAATGTGCCCGACCTTGGTGCCGCGTCGGTCGATCACGACGCCCTGCCCAGCGGGGACGAAGGAACAGTCGCGCCGCTCCTCGAAGGCGCTGAACAGGGCGGTGATCGGGACGTTGAGCGCCCCCGCCACGGCCTGCAACGTCGCCAAGGACGCTGAAATCTGGCCGTTTTCGATCTTGGACAACATTCCGGCGGAGATCGACGCCGCGCCGGCGAGATCGGCCAGGGAAAGGCGCTCGCGCTGGCGAAACTCGCGGATCTGAGCCCCGATCGCTCGCTCCAGCGTCCGCTCTGGCGCGGCCGGCGCGCTGGAGCCTGTCGCCAGGCCATCGGCGTCGAGTGCAATATCCACGCCCGTCGAAGCCATCGAATTTGTTCCCAGTTTAGGTGGCCGGCCTGGTGAACAGGGCCCGCTGGCAGTTTATGCCCGCGCCTTCTATCCCGTCCAAAAAAGTTTGGCGCTGAGGCGCGTGTTCTGGGTAGGCGGATACTCGATCAGCGAGCCGTCCGACAACGACGTCTGATCAAATTATAGGCGCCTTCCGCGGGTAATGGTTAGCGAACAATCAAGTTTGGCGCCGACGCGCCTCAATCTGCATAATCGCCACTTCGGGCTTGCGCTACGAGAAATGTATTTTCTCAGTAGCGAGCGGGCAATTCCCGTCCGCCGCGCCTCGATCAAGGGGAGTTTGTCAGGGCCATGAGCACTCCGTCGATTCCAGATCCCGCCGGCGACGCCGATATCGGGGATGAAATGGATTACACCGCGCATTCTCTGAAGCGGGAAACCGGGTGGATGGGCGCCTTCGTGATTGGCCTTGCCGGTACGATCCTGGTCACCGGGATCGCGCCGGTGATGGTGACCACGCTTGGGGCGGCGTCGATTCCGATCACCATTGTCGTTACGCTCACCGGCTGGCTTCTGTGCCTGTTCCTCGCCGAATTGGCGGCGATGATGCCGCACCGCACCGGGGGGGCGCCATCCTACGCCTATCCCGCGTTCAAAGCCCGGTGGCCGAGAGCCGCCAAACACATCAACGGCATGACCGCCTGGATGTACTGGCTGGGCTGGTTCCCGGTCGGGCCGCTCAATATGATTCTGGCGTCCTTCTACCTGGCTGACCGGTTCGGTTTGGACACCAAGAGCGGCTTCACCCCGATCCATACGCAGATCGCCTGGTGGACGCTGGGCATCTCCTCCGTCGGCATGTTGCTGTTCTTTATTCCCGCGTGGCTGGGCGTGCGTTTCGGCGCCCGCTTCGCGGGGGTTCTGGCGGTGTTATCGATGATCCCGCTGACCTTCATCGCCGTCGCCTGGATATTCTTTCCGTCCGCGGTGCACCTGAACGAGCTTGTGGGCTTCCGGCACCTCGACGGAACCAGCTTCTTCTCGGGCATGAGCGGCTATAACTGGTTGTCGGTCTATATCGCCTACTCCTTCCTGCTCACCTGGAACGTGATCGCGATGGAGGCGGCCGCCTGCTACATCGGCGAGTGCGCCGATCCGGAGCGCGACGCCAAGATCGCGCTGAACCTCGAGGGCGGCTACGGCGTTTTCATCTACCCGCTGATTCCGATTGCGTTCGTCGTGGTGCTGGGCGCGAAGGCTCTGTCGGACAGCAGTCTGGCCGATCCCAAGACCATCTTCGTCACCTTCGCCGGCAAGCTGTTCCCCGTGGGCGGGGCGGTGATTGAGTGGGCGATCGCGGCCATGCTGATCATCGCGCTGTCCCTCTCGGCGCTCAACGCGATCATGGGCAGCGGTCGGGCGATCTACCAGATGGCGCTCGACGGGCAGTTCCCACGCTGGTTCGAAAAATTGAACAAGCACGGCGTGCCAGGCAACGCGATGGGCTTCAACGTCGTCTGCTCGTTGATCGTGGTGCTGGCCGGCGGCGCGGTGGAAATCTACACCTTCTCCAACGTCGGCTACACCGCGTCGTTCATTCCGGTGCTCGTTGGCTACTTCCTCCTCCGGCAAGACCAACCGAATGCGCGAAGGCCGTTCAAACTGCCGGAATTCATGAAGTGGGTGGCGCTGGCGTTGGCCGCTTTCTACTTCGTGATCTGGTCCTATGGCGGCCTTGTCTATTCCAAGATCGGCAAGGTCGAGGTCTACTACTGGGCGGGCTGGGCCGTTCTCCTCTGCTACTTGCCGCTCTATTGGTATCGCGTATACGTCGAGGATAAGCGGCTGCCGGCGACAGCGGCTGCCGACCTCGGCCGGACGGACTGAGCGTCATGGCGCTGATGGGCTTTTCCCGCACGGTTCCGCCGGCGCCGCAGGCGCCGGTGGGAACGGTCCTTCTGGCCTCGGAAGGCCGCGCGTTCTCCACCGCCGCGATCGAGCGCGCCGCTTCGCTCGCCGCGCCCGGCGCGGTGGTGGAGGTGCTCAGCATCGCGCGCATCTGGGGAACAGCTCTTGGCTTTCCCAATCCGTGGCTCTTGCCGTCGCGCCACGAATGGGAGGCGCAGCGCGCGCATGTCGATCGGGCGATCACCGCCTTGGCTGGGCGGGGCGTAAGAGCGGCCGGCCGCGTGATCGGCAGCCGCAACGCGGCCGGAAAGATCGCCGCCGAGGCCCGCCGCATCCGGGCCGAGGCCATCGTCATGGGGGCTGATCGAGGACCACCGGGGCTGTTTGCTAGCCTCTTGTGGTCGAACGAGCCCTATCGCGTCGGCGCGCGGGCTCGCCTGCCGGTCGCCCTGGCGGTCGAGTGAGCCGGTCCCGAGGCGCCACAAAGGCTCGCGGGTGAATTTCACCGCGACGGCTCCGGAGTGAGTGGATTGCCTTTATCGGACGTATCAGCTCCATAGAGTCATCAAGAGACCACCGACGATGATCAGCGCTCCGCCAACAAAAACGGGCGCCCCGGGCTTAACGTGAAAGGCGAACAAGTTGATGATCTGCGCCGCCAGGAAAAAGAGCGTCACATAGACGCCGAGTAGCCGGCCGAAGTCCCACGGCGGCGCATTAACGACAACGCCATAGGCTGTCAGGACCAGTCCCCCAAAAACAATCAAACCGACCCGATAGGCGGCTGCATTCGAGTGAAGGCCTGTCCGCACGACAGCGTCGCCGCCAGCTTCAAGCAGCGCGGCGATAGCGAGAATCAGGAAGGCGGTGAGGTTCGACACATCCAACGGCCCTGTTGCTAGCGCCTTTTGATAAGACGGACCGCCTTCGTCCCGCAATTCGAAACGACGCCGCTACCAACCCTCGGCTCATTATGCCGCGCAAGCAGTTCGGATCGAGACAAACATCGGCATTGGGGGCGCGGAAGGGCGGGCGCGGCAGAGATCGAAGAACGGTCATTCCCACCCGTTGACCCGTTGGCTCGAATGTCTCGTATCTGGAGGGATACCCGAGTCCGCGGCTGTTCAGGTTTCTTGAACACCCGCCTCCCAGGCCAGCCAACATCGCGCCTGCCGGGCGTCCAAGAAACCTGAACAGCTCCGGTCGTATCCACTCTCACCCTTAAGCCTTTTCCTTCGAGTCCTTGCGCTCGGACGCTTCCAAAGCCTCGCGCCAGGCGGCCCGGGCGCGGGCGGGCTGCGGCGGCGCTTCTCCGCGGGCGGCGGCTTCCTCGGCGACCTTGCGGCCGAGCGCCATCACGGGAGGGATCTCGTCGTCGGCCAGCGGCTTCATCCACTTCTTGCGCTTGAACGCCGCCTCGACGAAGGGCGCGAGATCCTCGGCCTTCCGCTTCACCCGCTCGTCTTCGCGCGCCTTGAACTCGCCCATCACCTCGCCGGCGAACAGTTCCAGCGCCTCGCAGATATGCTCGTGCTTGTTGCGTCCGCCCTGCTGGATGAAGGCGACCTGGTCGACGCCACAGTCGTCGAACTTGCGCAGGTGGGCGCGAAGGCTGTCGGGCGTGCCGATGCCGCCTTCGGCCGGCGCGTTGTCGGGCATGTTGGCCAGGGCGGCCTGGAACTTCTCCCAGATGTCGGTGCGGCCGGGAATCTGTTCGCCGAAGCCGTAGTGCCAGCCGAGCGCGAACTGGAAGAAGCGGAAGCCGTCCTGGAAACGGCGGCGCGCCTCGGCGGCGTCCTGGTGGATGCCGAAGCTGGAGACCATGCAGATATTCGGATTCACCGCGTGCCCGATCGGCACGCACTCCTCCTTGAAGATGCGGTAGTAGTCGTCGACCCACTGTTTGGCCTCGGCCGGATCGACAAAGGCGAAGGTCAGGGCGCCGATGCCGAGCCGCGCCGCCAGTTTGATGGTCTCGCGGTTGGAGCAGGCGACCCAGAGCGGCGGGTGCGGCTTCTGCGCCGGTTTGGGCACGATGTTGCGCGTCGGCATGGAGAAGAACTGGCCGTCGAAGCCCGGATAGGGGTCCATGGCCAGCATGTTGGCGCACTGCTCGACCGCCTCGCGCCAGGCGTTGCGCTTTTCCGCCAGCGGCACGCCGTAGCCGCCCAGCTCCAGCAGGGCGGAACTCTCGCCGGTGCCCCACTCCACTCGGCCGTTTGAGACCAGGTCGAGGGTGGCGATGCGCTCGGCGACGCGGGCCGGATGGTTGTAGCCCGGCGGCATCAGCACGATGCCGTGGCCGAGGCGGATCTGTTTGGTGCGTTGCGAGCAGGCGGCGAGGAAGATTTCGGGCGCGGAGGAGTGGGAATATTCCTCCAGGAAATGGTGCTCCACCTCCCAGACATTGTCGAAGCCCAGAGCGTCGGCCAATTCGACCTGATCCAGCGCGTTCTGGAACAGCTTCAGCTCAAGGCCTTCAGTCCAGGGCCGGGGCAATTGGTGCTCGTAGAAGATGCCGAACCGCATGGGAAAATCACCCTTGTTTTCAAATCTCTCGCAAAATCATGAGACCGGGACCGGACGCCCGGCGACCTGAGGAAGCTCGGCGTCGTCGTCTTCGTGCGGGTCCATCTGCGGCGTCGAAAGCCCAGAGTCCGGAACCTGGCCGCCGGCTTCCGGCGTAATCAGCCGCACCTTCCGCCAGCCGCCGAACTTGTAATAGAGCACCGACAGGGCGCTGGAGGTCAGGGTGCCCAGCGGAAAGCTCCACCAGATCGCCTCGGCGCCGAAATGGCGCGTCATGACCGCCGCGAACGGCACGCGGATGATCAGCATGGAAAAGATGAGGATGAACAGCGGCGGCCAGACCGCGCCGGTGGAGCGGACGATGCCGGTCAGGGCGAAGGTGGCGTTGAACAGCACGAAGGCCCAGAGCACCGTCTGGTTGATGTGCAGGGCGATCGGGATGGCCGGCGAGCCTAGCGGCAGGAAGATGTAAAGGGGCAACGGCCCCAAGAGGTAGATGACCACGGCGATCGAGCCGGTCACCGCCAGGCTGCAGGCCAGGCCGACGCCGGCGATCTTCGAGACCCGATCCCAACGGCCGGCGCCAACGTTCTGGCCGGCCATGGAGGAGACCGAGGCGCCGACGGCCATGCCGGGCATCTGGATGTAGTTCCAGACCTGCTGGGCGCCGACATAGGCCGCCGAGGTGATGGCGCCATAGCCGTTGACGAAACCGATCATGACGATGGCCGCGCCGGACATGGCGAACATCTGCAGGCTCATAGGCAGGCCGCGCACGAGCAGGGGCCGCAGGATGCGGAGGTCGGGCTTGAGCAGGCCGAACTCGTGCGGTCGCAGCATCAGCACGCTATGCTTGCGATAGAGGTGGATCACCAGCAACACCAAGGACACGCTCTGGCCGATCAAGGTCGACATGGCCGATCCGGCGATGCCCAGCTTGGGGAATGGCCCGATGCCCGCGATCAGCAGCGGGTTGAGGATGACATCAAGCACCACCGCCAACGACATGAAATAGAAGGGCGTTCTGGAATCTCCCGCCCCGCGTTGGGCCATCTGGATGAACATGAAGAAGTACATGAACGGCATCGCCGTAAAGACGATGCGCAGATAGATGATCGCGTCGGTCCTGGCCGCCGGCGGCGTCCGCATCGCGGCCAGGATGTGAGGCCCGAAGGTCCAGCCCACGAAGGCGAGGATCACCGACAGCGCGAAGAAGAATGAGATCGCCGTGCCCATGACGCGCTTGACCATGCGCAGGTCGCCGGCGCCGACCGACTGGGCGATCAGGATGTTGGCGGCCATGGTCGCGCCGAAGATGGCGCCCTGCGCCAGAAAGCCGATGACGTTGGAGTTGCCGATCGCCGTGATGGCGGTCACGCCCAGCATGTGGGCGACCCAGAACTGGTTGGCGGTCAGGTTCAGCGACTGCAGCACGTTGGTGCCGAGCAGCGGCAGCGAGAACGTGATCAGCGTCTTGGTGATCGGCCCTTCCGTGAGGTCGCGCTTCAGATGGGGCGGTCCGCCCCGCCGCTGAGGCGGGAATTCGGGCTCGGACATAATTTCGGAATCGGACATGTATCTATTGTAACGCCTGAATCGGATGATCGGGCCACCCGCGGAAATGCGCGGGCGGCTTCTGGCGACTGAACGCTGTTCACCCTTTCGAATAGCACCCGTTTCGTCGGGTGGCTACGCCGCCAGGCCGCGTAAATCGCCGCGATCAGGCCGGGTGGATGAGGGCCCCGGGCCCATCGGCCGTCTCGGCGCTGGCGTCGGCCGCCTCGATCAGCGCCTCGGCGTCGCCGAGCCGTTTCAGGTTGTCCTCATGGTGGCCGCGATTGATCCGATAGAACATCAGCGCGCTGGTCGAGCACAGGGTCAGCACCGTGTAGGTCGGCAGATAGACCAGGGCCAGGTGCACCAGGATCGTCGGATCCACCTGCCCCGGCCGGGCGTGTTTGGGAAAATGCACAACCGCGATGAGCAGGCCGGGGACCAGGGCCGCGAAGCTGGTCGTCACCTTGCGCACGAGGGATTCCGCCGCATAGAGCAGGCCCTCGGACCGGCGCCCGGTCTTGAGCTGGGTCTCCTCGACGACGTCCGCGATCATCGATGAGACGATGATGAAGCCGGTTGTCGCCAGGGCCGCGGTGGTCATGGCATCGACGATGAGCACCGGCAGGACCCACGGTTTGTGGGCCGGCATCAGGCCGAGCAGCCAGCCGCTCAGGGGAATGGTGGTCGAGGCGATGGCGATGAAGAACACCGTCAGGCAGGCCCGCTTTTTGTCCATTATCCGCGAGAGCAGCGGGGCGAGGAAGACCCCGGCAAGACCGGCCGGCAGCGTGCAGAGGCCCAGCAGCAGCAGCGCCTTGGACCCCAGTTCGAACATGTAGGTGTTGAAGTAGAGGCCCAGCCCACCGGAAAGGCCGACGGCGATGCCGAATATCAGCGATGACGAGGCCAGTGAGACGAAATTGCGATTGGACAGGGCGATGCCCATGATCCGCGCCAACTCGCCCGGCGCCGCGCGCCGCTGCGGCGGCCGGTGCATGTAGGGAACGTAGCGCTGGGTGGCGAGCGAGGAGATCACGACGACGATGACGCCGATGATGGCCACTGTCACCGCGAAGGGCGCGTAGCCGGCCTGGTTGAACTGGCCGAAGGGCTGGGTCTTGGTCGCGCGCAGGAAGACGCCAAAGGCCAGCACGAGGCCGAAGAGACCGCCGATCACGGTCGAGAACAGAAAGCGGTAGCTCTGCACATTGGTGCGCTCGTCATAGTTCTGGGTCAGCTCCGGCAACAGCGCGCTGGCCGGAATCTCGCCGAGGCTGTCGAAGAAGCGCATGCCGAGCAGCATGGCGACCATGTAGAAAAACACCGCCGGGTCGGACCAGCCCTTGGGCGGCATGAACAAAAGGACGAAGAACACCGCCGCGGGAATGGCCGCGCCATAGATGTACGGGTGCCGGCGCCCCCAGCGGGTGCGGGTGCTGTCGGACAGCTGGCCGACGATCGGATCCCAGAAGGCGTCGACGAAGATGGAGACCGCGATCGCCGCGCTCACCCAGGTCGCCGGCAGACCGACCAGCTGATTGTAGAAGAGCAGCAGAAAACCGACGAGCCGGCCCTTGGCCGAGGCCCCCATGGCGCCCATGCCATAGAGAAGCTTTACGACCCTGGTCAGCGGCGGACGCGTCGCCGGATTGGCGGCGTTTTGGTGATCGTGCGTAACGCTCGCCGTCACGTACCCGTCGACAGGCGCATCGCCCGACCTCCTGAAAACCGATCCGGGCAACTGCGCCCAGACCCTTCGTCCCGATGTTGTCGCGGTCTCGCTGTCGTGGCGGAGCCGTCGTTATTGGCCTCAAGCCTGGGGTATGTTTCCCGCGGCGTCAATCGATTGCCGCCGCCGTCGGCCAGTTTGAAATTAAGCTTTTGTCAGGTCGCCGAGAACGGATAGGGCGAGATCGACTTGGTGAAGTCGTCGACGGTCAGGGTGCGGTTGATCGGTTCGGCGGCGCGCTGCGGGCAGGACGGCCGCTCGCAGATGCGGCAGGCGGGGCCGATGCCGACCGCGACCGGCGAGACCAGGTCCAGCCCGCGCGAATAGACCAGCCGACCGGCGTATTTCAGCTCGCAGCCCAGCCCGACCGCCAGGTCGGAGTCCTCCATGGCATAGGGCGCGGAGGCCCGCCGCACGGTCCTCGACAGGGTGAAATAGCGCGCCCCGTCCGGGGTCTCGACCACCTGGGTGATGATGCGGCCGGGTGTCTTGAAGCTCTGGTGCAGGTTCCAGCGCGGGCAGGTGCCGCCGAAGCGCGAGAACGGAAAGGCTGCGCTGGCGAAACGCTTGGAGATGTTGCCGGCCGAATCCACCCGCAGCATGAAGAAGGGCACGCCGCGCGCGCCCGGCCGCGCCAGGGTGGTCAGCCGGTGGCAGGCCTGCTCGAAACTCACACCGAACCGCGCGCCCATCAGGCCGATGTCGTAACCGCTGCGCTCGGCGGTGTCGTGGAAGGCGGCATAGGGCATCAGGGCCGCGGCGGCGAGATAGTTGGCCAGCGACACCCGTAATAGGCCGCGCGTCGGCGCGTCCGGCGGCTCGCCGCGGTCGGCGATGGCGTTGATGGTCTCGGCGTGCTCAAGCAGGGCCAGCTGATAGGCCAGCGCGAAGGCGCGGCCATGCGCGTCCAGCACCTCGGACAGGAAGAGCCGCTTGCGATGGTGGTCGTAGCGGCGCAGCGAATCCGTGAGTACGTCCTGGGGCGCCACGCGCACCTCGATCCGGTGCTTCTCGGCCAGGCGCTCGCGGGCGGCGGCGGTGAAGTCCTGCTCGACGTTCATCGCCCCGGCCAGGCCCTCCCCGGCCTCCTCCAGCTCGGCGAAATAGTTGCGCTGGCTCTGGATGAAGTCGCGCACCCAGTCCGATGGCGTCATGACCCCGGCGCCGAAAGGGGTGTCCTCCGGCCGGTCGTAGGCGTTCAGCCCGGCCAGACTGCGGCCGTCGAGATAGGCGCGGTAAAGCCGGGTGATGGCCTCGGCGACGCCGGGGGCGTTCTCCGCCACCTCGGTCAGCTCGTGCCGCGCGACGCCGAGGTCGCGGAACATCTGGTCGGCGAAAACCTCGCTGAGCCCCGTCGCGCCCGAGCCCTGGGCGTCGTTGGACAGCGAGCGCAGATCCAGGTCGTAGGTCTCGGCCAGCCGCAGCAGCACCTGGGCGGTGACGGGCCGCTGGTTTCGCTCTAGGAGATTGAGATAGCTGGCGGAAACGCCCAGATCCTCGGCCATGCGCAGCTGCGTGACGCCGAGGTCGCGCCGCAGCCGCTTGAGCCGCGCGCCGAGGAACAGCTTCTTCTGACCGCCGATCGCCATTTCGGTTGTCTTGTCACAAATTTACAAAAATACCTAGGTCTTGTTTGGACAAAATGGCCTTTTCTGTCGCATTCCGCGGGTGCGAAACCCAGCCATAGGGTCTAGGTGACGCATTACAAATACGGCCCGGCGCCGCGGCGCGCCCCGCGCTGTGTGCTCGTCGTGGATTTTTCCGGCCGCCCAAGGACCTCGCCGATGTCTTACACCGAACAGACCGCCAAGCTCGACCAGCTCATCAAGAGCAAGAACGGAACCTGGGACGGCGTCAACGCGGACTCCGTGGCCCGCATGCGGCTGCAGAACCGCTTCCTGACCGGTCTGGACATCGCCCGCTACACCGCATCGATCATGCGCAAGGACATGGCGGCCTACGACGCCGATCCGGCCAACTACACCCAGTCGCTCGGCTGCTGGCACGGCTTCATCGCCCAGCAGAAGATGATCTCGATCAAGAAGCACTTCGGGACCACCCAAGGGCGCTACATCTACCTGTCCGGCTGGATGGTCGCGGCCCTTCGCTCGGAGTTCGGCCCCCTGCCCGACCAGTCGATGCACGAGAAGACCTCGGTGCCGGCGCTGATCGAGGAGATCTACACCTTCCTCAAACAGGCCGACGCGCGCGAGCTCGGCATGCTGTTCCGCGACCTCGACGCCGCCCGCGACGCCGGCGACGCGGTGAAGGAAAAGAAGGTCCAGGGCCTGATCGACACCTTCCAGACCCACGTCGTGCCGATCATCGCCGACATCGACGCCGGCTTCGGCAACGCGGAAGCCACCTATCTCTTGGCCAAGAAGATGATCATGGCCGGCGCCTGCGCCCTGCAGATCGAAAACCAGGTCTCCGACGAAAAGCAGTGCGGCCACCAGGACGGCAAGGTCACCGTGCCGCACGAGGTCTTCCTGGCCAAGGTGCGCGCCTGCCGCTACGCCTTCCTGGAACTGGGCGTCGATGACGGGATCATCGTCACCCGCACCGACTCGCTTGGCGCCGGCCTGACCCAGCAGATCGCCGTCAGCCACGAGCCCGGCGACCTGGGCGACCAGTACAACGCCTTCCTGGATTGCGAAGAGGTCGCCCCCGGCGACGCCCACAACGGCGACGTGATCATCAATCGCGGCGGCAAGCTGCTGCGGCCCAAGCGCCTGGCCTCGAACCTCTATCAGTTCCGCGCCGGCACCGGCGAAGACCGCTGCGTGCTCGACTCCATCACCTCGCTGCAGAACGGCGCGGACCTGCTCTGGATCGAGACCGAAAAGCCCCACGTCGAGCAGATCGCCGGCATGGTCGACCGCATCCGCGAGGTCATCCCGAACGCCAAGC
>DASQSO010000481.1:0-9578 GCA_035642335.1 Caulobacteraceae bacterium | reverse complement strand
GGCGCCGACGCGCGCGAACTCGCGCTCGACGATGCGGCCTTGCTCGTTGGAGAGCGCGCGGCCGTACCACTCCACCGGCCAGCGCGGTCTGCAAGACGCTCCAACCCTGACCAAGCTCGCCCAGCAGGTTCTCGGCCGGCGCGATGGCATCGGTCAGGAAGACCTCGTTGAAATGGCTCTCGTTGGTGATCTGGCGCAGCGGCCGGACATCGACGCCCGGCTGCTTCATCGGCAGGAAGAAGAAGCTGATGCCCTGGTGCTTGGGCGCGTCCCAGTTGGTGCGGGCGATCAGCATGCCGTAGTCGGCGGTGGCGGCGGTCGAGGTCCAGACCTTCTGGCCGTTGACGACGTAGTGGTCACCGTCCCGATCGGCCCTGGTGCGGATGCCGGCCAGGTCCGAGCCAGCGCCCGGCTCCGAATAGAGCAGGCACATGGTGATCTCGCCCTTGAGGATCGCGCCGATCAGCTTTTCCTTCAGAGCTTGCGTCCCGCGCGCCAGCAGGGTGTTGGCGTAGAGCTGGGTGCGGTCCTGGCCGGTCCCGGGGGCGCCGACGCGCGCGAACTCGCGCTCGACGATGCGGCCTTGCTCGTTGGAGAGCGCGCGGCCGTACCACTCCACCGGCCAGCGCGGCGCGGCCCAGCGGGCGTCGACCACCTTGGACACCCAGGCCTGGCGGTTGTCGCGCATCGACGGGTCCCAGTTGGCCTTCAGCCAGGCAGCGACCTCTTCACGGAGCTGTTCGTCGCTCTGGGCGGCGATTTGCGGCGCGTCGTCCATGGTCAGGCTCCCAGGGATTGGAGGTAACGTTCGCGATGATAGGCGGGCGTGCCGAACAGCTGGGCGTCGGCCCGCGCGCGCCTGAGATAGAGGTGCGCCGGATGGGCCCAGGTGAAGGCGACGCCGCCGTGCATCTGGATCGAGGTAGCGGTGGTCTGGCTGAACGCCTCGGCGCAGGCGAAGGCCGCCAGGCTGATGGCGGCGTCGGCGTCCGGCGCATCCTCGGCCAGGGCGCGGGCGGCGTTGCGGGCGGCGGAAATGGCCGATTCCGACTCTAGCAAAAGGTCGGAGGCCATGTGCTTGATGGCCTGGAAGCTGCCGATGGCGCGGCCGAACTGGATGCGCGCCTTGGCGTAGTCGACCGTGAAGTCAAGGCAGCGGCGCGCAGCCCCGGCCTGCTCGCCCGCCAGCGCCACCAGGGCAAGGTCCAGGGCCCGCTGCACAGCCTCCCAGACCGGCTCTGCGGCATGGATCAGCTGACCGGACGCACCCGCGAAGCCGATCCGCGCCAGGCGCAGGGTGTGGTCGAAGGTCGGCAGGGCCGCGATGGTCACGCCGGGCGCCTTCGGATCGACCTCGAACGCCTGCGCGCCGCCGTTGGCGGCGACCAGCAGCGCGTCGGCGTTCTGGCCGTGGATGACGTAGGAGGCCTCGCCATCCAGCCGCCAGGTCCCATCCTCCTGGCTGGCGGTGACCGCGACGCCTTCCGGCGTCCAGACGCCCGTGTCGCCGGTCAGGGCGACCGTGGCGATGCTTGTTCCAGCCGCGATGCCGGGCAGCAGCCGGGCCTTGGCCGCCTCGTCGCCAAGGGCGCGCAGCAGCTCGGCGGCCACGACGCCGCTGGCCAGCAGCGGTGAGCAAAGCAACGCCGCCCCGGCCTCCTCCATGACCAGTTCCAGCTCCAGCGGCCCGGCGCCGGCGCCGCCGAACTCCTCCTCGACCACCAGGCCGGCTATGCCCATCTCGGCCAGCTTGCGCCAGAGCTCGGCGTCGTAGCCGGCATCGGTCTCCATGGTCCGCCGGACGTCCGCCTCGGCGCTGTGGTCGGCCAGCAGCCGGCCGACGGAGTCGCGCAGCGCTCCGCGTTCCTCAGGTGAAATCGTCGCCACCACTCGTCTCCTCGCCAAATTCTCCCGCCACGATCCGCCAGAGGCCGCCGGGGAAGCCAAGCGGCAAAAATCTGCCGGTCTTCAATCGCCCGGCCGCGGGATGACGAACTGGCGCTCGGGGTCGTCCTGCACGGCGGTGCGGCCGTCGCGATAGGTGGCGACCGAGCCCTCGTGGCAATATTGCAGGATATAGGCCTTGCGCACCGTGCCGGCCTTCCGGTTCGGCCCGGTGCGGTGGGGCGCCAGGGACGAGAAGACGATGGCATCCCCCGCCCTCGCCGGCACGGCCACCGCGTCGGGCGCGTCGTCCAGGCATTTCAAGCCGATCTCGGTCACCCAATGGTCCAGGGTGCCGCCGCGGTGGAGGCCGGGCGCGATCCAGGGGCAGCCGTTGTCTTCGTCCACGTCCACCAGCGGCAGCCAGAAGGTCAGGTACTGCTGCGGCTCGATGAAGGTGTAGCCATTGTCCTGATGCCAGGGGAATTCGCGCATCTGCGCGGTCTTCTTGTAGACCGACTGGTCCCAGTAGAGGCGCACCGCCTCGCCCAGAAGGTCGTGACAGACGTCCTTGATGAACGGATGGGCGGCGAATTCCCGCAGCACCGGCGAGACCTTGACCATGTGGGTTGTGAAGGTGATCTCGTCGGCGGTGGAGATCGAGATCGTGCCGCCGGCGCGGCGCAGCCTTTCCTCGGCGACCACCTCCAGGGGATCGATGGCCGCGGTGACCGCGGCGATCTCGTCGGCGGTGAAGGCCTTCGCGATCTTGACGAAGCCGAGCCGGTCGAATGCCTCCCGCTGCGCCGGCGTCACCCGCCGAAACGGGCCGGCGCTATCCTCCCAGTGGAAGTTGGTGTTGAGCGGATGCTTGCGGGGCGCGCCTTGCGCCATTGAAGTCCTCCAATCGGCGGGCAATCTCTAAAGTCGGCGCTGGACGGCCGTTGCGTCACCGGTCCGTTATCGGACCAACGCCGGGATAATCCAAGGAGAGGAAATGCGCGCGCTCGTACTGGATGGGGAGCCCGGGATCGACCATCTGAGCGTGGTCGACCGCCCGACGGTTGACCCCGGGCCCGGCCAGGTCGCGGTGACCATGAGGGCCGCCTCGCTCAACTATCGCGACCTGGCGACCGTGGAATCGCCGATGATCAAGGCGCGGCTACCGCTTGTCCCCCTTTCGGACGGCTGCGGGGTCGTCTCGGCGATCGGGCCGGAGGTGAAGCGGGTCGCGGTCGGCGACCGGGTCGCGCCACTGTTCTTCCAGGACTGGCTCGGCGGCGAGCCGACGGCCCAGTTGCTGGCCGGCGCGCTGGGCGGCGCCCTCGACGGGGTCGCGCGCGACCAGGTGGTGCTGAACCAGAACGGCGTCTCCAAGGTCCCCGATGTGCTGAGCGACGAGGAAGCCGCCTGCCTGCCCTGCGCCGGGCTGACCGCCTGGCGCGCGCTGATGGTCGAGGGCAAGGTCAAGCCCGGCGATGTGGTGCTGGCCCTGGGCACCGGCGGCGTCTCCATCTTCGCACTGCAGTTCGCCAAGCTGGCCGGGGCCACGGTGATCATCACCTCGTCGTCGGACGAGAAGCTGGAGAGGGCCCGCGCGCTCGGGGCCGACCACACGATCAATTACCGGACCGACCCGGAGTGGGCGCGCACGGCCCGGGGGCTGACCGGCGGGCGCGGCGTCGACCACGTGATCGAGGTCGGCGGCGCCGGCACCTTCCAGCAGTCGATCCAGGCCGTCCGGGTCGGCGGCCACGTCGCCGTCATCGGCGTCCTCGCCGGCGCGGTGAAGGACCTGAACGTCGCCTCGATCTTCGCCGCCAACGTCCGCGTCCAGGGCATCAGCGTGGGCAGCCGCGAGCAGTTCGAGGCCATGGGCCGCGCCATCCAGGCCAATGGCCTGCGGCCAGTGATCGACAGGCGCTTCCCGCTCGAGGACGCCCAGGCCGCCTTCCGCGCCATGCGGGCCGGCGAGCACTTCGGCAAGATCGTGCTGGAGATGTAGCTGACGGACGAGGCGCTGCCATCTTGCCAGCTTGAGCCAGCTTTCCTACAGTAGTGGAGGAGCAGACATTATGGCCGAACCGCAGCTATCCGTGCGCAGCGCCAAGGCGCGAGACCTCGCGCACCGTCTGGCGCGTCGTGAGCATCGATCGATCGCCGACATCGTTGAGCGCGCGCTTGAGTCTTATGAAATCAGAGAGTCGGGACGTGAGCCGGCGTCCGCCTTCTACGAACGCCTGTCAAACAGCAATGGCGGCGATATCGATCTGGCGGCCATTATCCGCGAGGCCAGACGCGTCAATCCAGGGCCGGAGCTTTGATCTTCCTGGATACCAACGTCATCTCGGAGACATTGCGCAAGACACCCGATGCCGCCGTGATCGCGTGGCTCGTGCGGCACGACGCGGAGTTGGCGTTGCCGACCGTCACGATCGCCGAAATCGCTTTTGGCATCCGCAAGATCCATCCCGATCAGCGGTCGGTGCGGCTGGAACAGGGCCTCTCCGACTGGCGCCATCGCTTTGCTGACCGGATATTCGGCCTCACGGAAGCCGCCGCATTGGCCTATGGCGACATCATGGGCGCGGCGTCGCGACAGGGTCATGCCATGACCGCTCCCGATGGCATGATCGCGGCCATCGCACGCGTTAACAGTGGGCGTCTCGCGACGCGAAATCTGGCGGATTTCAACGCCACGGGGCTTGAACTTGTCTGCCCGTGGGATTTTTAGCCCGGCGACCGCAAATGCGGAATTCAGGATACAAGCGCTGTTTCCGCACGGCTAGCGCTGCTGGAGACTCCTAATCCCGCAGGTGGCAGCGCTCGTTCAGGCTGATCAGGTTGCGCTCGCCGCTGCCGGCGCAGAGGTAGCGGTGGATGCTCGCATAGACCGGCTCGAAGAACAGCCGTGGCGGCATGGTCAGCACGTGGGCGGTCCAGACATTGATCACCCCGCCGTGGCAGAAGACCGCGACCCGCTTGGAGGCGTGGGTCTTGACGATGTCTTCGAGGGTGTCGACGACATTGCGCTGGAAGGCGCCGAGATCGACCTGGTAGCCGCCGGCCACGAAGGCTTTCCAGGCCTCATAATCGTCGCGCTTCAGCTCTTCCATCGGGATATAGGCGCCCGTGCCGCGGTCGAACTCGACGATGCCGTCGCGGATCTGGATGTCGTGGCCGCTGAGCGCCGCGAACGGCGCGGCCGTCTCCACCGCCCGCAGCATCGGGCTCGCAAACACCGCGTCGATACGCTCGCGCGCCAGAAGCCTCGCCGCGCGCTCGGCCTGGTCGCGGCCTTCCGGCGTCAGCGGCGGGTCGGCGGTGTCGCCGCGGCGTTCGGGCAGGCCATGGCGGATGAGGATCAGTTCCATGATGTCTTTCGAAGCGGTTCAGGGGCGGACTTGGGCGCCGTTCCGGCTTGGATGGCGCCGAGGCGCTGCTTAGCGTACTCATGAGAAGGCGAATACAGCCTGAGGGGAGGACCTCGACCATGAGCGACGAGAGCAACCACGGTCAGCGGATGAGCGCCGTGCTGGCGCGGCAGAAGGCGGCGAATATCGCCGAGGGCGCGCCGACCCTGGAAAAGCGGATCGACTGGCTCGACCGCTGCATCAAGCTCCTGATCGGCCACGAGGCGCAGATCGTCAAAGCGCTGAACGACGACTTCGGCAACCGCGCCGCCGCCGTCAGCGGCATTACCGACGTGGCCGGCTCGGTCGGGCCGCTGAAGCACGCCAAGGCCAATGTGAAGGCCTGGATGCGGCCGGAAAAGCGCAAGACCACCCCGGCCCTGCTGGGCTTCCTGGGCGCCAAGGCCGAGGTGCGGTTCCAGCCCAAGGGCGTTGTCGGCATCATCAGCCCGTGGAACTTCCCGGTGAACCTGACCTTCGCGCCGCTGGCCGGGGTGCTGGCGGCTGGCAACCGGGCGATGATCAAGCCGTCGGAATTCACCCCCGCGACCTCGGACCTGATGGCCAGGATGTTCGCCGAGCTGTTTTCCGAAGACGAGATCGCGGTCTTCCCCGGCGGGCCGGAGGTCGGCCAGGCCTTTTCGGAACTGCCCTTCGACCACCTGATCTTCACCGGCGCGACCTCGATCGCCCGCCATGTGATGAAGGCGGCGGCGCAGAACCTGGTGCCGATCACCCTGGAGCTGGGCGGCAAGAGCCCGGTGATCCTCGGCCGCTCGGCCGACTACGCCACGGCGGCGGCGCGGGTGATGGCCGGCAAGACCCTGAACGCCGGCCAGATCTGCCTGGCGCCCGACTATGTGCTGGCGCCCGAGGACAAGCTGCGCGAGTTCGTCAGCGCCGCCACCGCCTCGGTCGAGACCATGTTCCCGACCATCAAGGACAATCCCGACTACACCGCGGTGATCGCCGTCCGGCACTATGAGCGCATCCGCGGCTATATCGACGATGCCCGCGCCAAAGGCGCCGAGGTGGTGGAAATCAACCCGGCCGGCGAGGACTTCAGCCAGCAACAGCACCGCAAGATCCCGCCCACCCTGATCATCAATCCCACCGACGACATGACCGTGATGCAGGAGGAGATCTTCGGGCCCGTATTGCCCGTGAAGACCTACAATTCGGTCGGCGAGGCCATCGCCTATGTCAACGCTCACGAGCGGCCGCTGGGCCTCTACTATTTCGGCGACGACGCGGCCGAGGAGGCGCAGGTGCTGAGCAGCACCACCTCGGGCGGGGTGACGGTCAATGACGTCATCTTCCACGTCGCCCAGGAAGAGCTGCCCTTCGGCGGCGTCGGCCCCTCCGGCATGGGTAGCTATCACGGCGTCGACGGCTTCCGCGAGTTCAGCCACCGCAAGTCCATCTATCGCCAGCTGAAGAAGGACCTGGGCCCCATGAAGGCGCTCCGACCGCCCTACGGTGAAGGCGTGATGAAGTTCATCGCGGGGTCGATGAAGCCTTAAAGGTAAGCGCCGCGCTCTATATTTTCCCGTCATGGCCCGACTTGTTCGGGCCACCCATGATCACCGACTCTGATCAGTGTGTATGGGTCCCCCGCATTCCGCAGCTTCGCCGCTCCAGCGGGGGATGACGGCTTAAATTGAGTTGCGATTCCGCTCCGCCAGGGCGCGGGCGATGATGGCCTCGACCACCTCGCTCTTGGCGTTGGCGTAGTGCTGGACGTGGCGCCAGGTGCGGGCGGCCAGTTCGCGCTTGGTGGTCTGATAGAGGCGCCGCTCGTCGGGGTCGGCGCGGCAGCGGTCACGGAAGGCCAGCATGCGAGCGATCTCAACCGAGCCGGTGGTGAAGACGTGCAGGTTGCCCGGCGGGAAGTCGCCCTTCATCACCCGGTGCTGCTCCCAGTCCGGTTCGCGCAGGTGCAGGCGGTAACCCTGGGCGGTGAGCGCGGGAACGTAGCTGTCCTCATCGGCTGAATCGGTGACGGCCAGCAGGATGTCGATCAGCGGCTTGGCGCAGAGGCCGGGGATCGAGGTCGAGCCGATGTGCTCCAGCACGATCGCGCCGTCGCCGAGGCCGGCGCGGATCTTCGCCGCCTCGAGGTCGTAGATCAGCGGCCAGGTCGGGTCGTAGTCGGCCAGATGGATCGGGGCGTTCGAAGGCGTGACCGTGCCGCTGACGCGGATCGTGGCCATCTCCTCGTCGGTCTCCGGCTTGCTGGTCATCGGACGGGCACAGCCTTTCAGACGGTTTGCTTTGCAGGCATGTTGGCCCATGACAAACAGCCGCCGGACCGGTCGGTCAAGGCAGGCTGGCGAGGGACCGGGAGGACGGCGGGCGATGGATGCCGAACTGAGCTATGTGCGCGGCGCCGAGCAGCCAGCGTTGCGGGAAGACACTATCGGCGCGGCGCTCGACGAGGCGGCGCGGCGCTGGGGCGATCGCGAGGCGGTGGTTTCCGTCGCGCAGAATATCCGCTGGACGTTCGCCGAGCTGGCCGCCAAGGCCGACGCGGTGGCCGCTGGCCTCCTGGCGCTGGGCCTCGCCCGGGGCGAGCGCATCGGCATCTGGTCGCCCAACAACGCCGAATGGGTGCTGACCCAGTTCGCCGCCGCCAAGGCCGGCCTGATCCTGGTCACCATCAACCCGGCCTATCGCGGCTCCGAGCTCGAATACACGCTGAACAAGGTCGGGGTGAAAGCCCTGGTCGCCGCCTGCCAGTTCAAGACCAGCAACTATGCCGAGATGGTCGAGACCCTGGCGCCGGAGATCGCCGGGTCCCCGCCCGGCCAGCTCGCTGCCGCTGCCCTGCCCTCCTTGCGCGCCGTTATCAAGATCGGCGGCGCGCCCCGGCCCGGCTGGTTCGATTTCGACGAGATCGCCGGCCTCGGCGGCCCGGAGCACCTCACCGCCCTGAAGGCGCTGGCGCCGACCTTGCGCAACAACGAGGCGATCAATATCCAGTTCACCAGCGGCACCACCGGCCTGCCCAAGGGCGCGACGCTGTCCCACCGCAACATCCTGAACAACGGCTATTTCCTCGGCTTCGCCATCGGCCTGCGCGAGGGCGACCGCATCTGCCTGCCAGTGCCGCTCTATCACTGCTTCGGCATGGTGATGGGAAACCTGAGCTGTATCACCCATGGCGCGACCATGGTCTATCCGTCCGAGGCCTTCGATCCGCTGGCCGTTTTGCAAACCATAGAGGCGGAACGTTGTAGCGGCCTGTTCGGCGTGCCGACCATGTTCATCGCCGAGCTGGCCCATCCCGAGTTCGACCGCTTCGACCTGACCAGTTTGCGCACTGGCTGCATGGCCGGCTCGCCCTGCCCGGTCGAGGTGATGAGGCATGTGATCGAGCGCCTGCACATGAGCGACGTCACCATCGCCTATGGCATGACCGAGACCAGCCCGGTCAGCTTCCAGACCGGCCAGGGCGACCCGATCGAGCGCCGGGTCTCCACCGTCGGCCGGGTGCAGCCGCACCTGGAGTGCAAGATCGTCGACGAGCACGGCGCCATCGTCCCGCGCGGCGTCGCCGGCGAGTTCTGCGCCCGCGGCTATTCGGTGATGCTGGGCTACTGGGACGATCCAGACCGGACGGCGGAGTCGATCGACATCGACGGCTGGATGCATTCCGGCGATCTCGCCACCATTGACGAGGCTGGCTACGGCAACATCGTCGGCCGCATCAAGGACATGATCATCCGCGGTGGCGAAAACGTCTATCCGCGCGAGGTGGAGGAATATCTCTACCGGCATCCGAAGATCGAGGACGTGACCGTGGTCGGTGTCCCGGACGCCAAGTACGGCGAGGAGCTGTGCGCCTGGATCCGGCTGAAGCCCGGCGAAGCCGCCGAGCCCGAGGAGATCGCCGCCTTCTGCCGCGGCCAGATCGCCCACTACAAGATCCCCCGCCACATCCGCTTCGTCGACGCCTTCCCCATGACCGTGACCGGCAAGGTGCAGAAGTTCCTGATCCGCAAGCAGATGATCGAGGAGTTGCAGCTGAGCGTGCAGCAGACGGCTTAGTCGGGTGTGCCCTAGCGCCCGCTGACGCAGCCACCCGAACAAACCGCTTGCCCCAACGAGTTGAGTGCAGCTCCGCCACCGGGCTGCGCCGAGCAATCTACTTGCCCAAGGTCGTTCGCGACGCATTGCCCAGGTCCGGTTTTGACTTGCCCCAGCCCGTCCACAGCGGCCCCTCCGCCAGGAGTGTCTGCGCACACAACCTGCCCAAGTGAGTTCGTGGCGCAGCCGCCA
>DASQSO010000480.1:0-2514 GCA_035642335.1 Caulobacteraceae bacterium | reverse complement strand
GGGCGCGGGGTTTTTCTGCTGCGACCGCTGCTCGGCGCGCGGCGCGCGGCCATCCGCGAGGCGTTGCGCGCGAGGGGTTTCGATTGGATCGACGATCCGGCCAATGAGGACCCACGCCAATCGCGCGCCAGGGCCCGGCGTCAGCTGGCCGGCGCCGCGCGCGTCGCCGAAGCCCAGATTGACGACGCCGCGCCGATCCGCGCTGGCGACGCCGACGATCGCGGCGCGATCCGCCTCGATCGCGAGCGCCTGCGCCAGACCCCCGCGGCCGACGGCCGGCGTATCCTGGCCGCCGCCATGCTCTCGGTCGGCGGCGGCGAGCGGCCGCCCAGACGCGAGCGGGTCGAGGCGCTGTTTATCCGCCTGACGGGACAGGACGATTTCACCGCGACCCTCGCCGGCGCCAGGCTGATCGCCGGCCACGAGGCGCTGATCGCGCGCAACGCCGGTGAGATCGCGCGGGGCGGTCTGCGCGAGGTGACGCTGGAGCCGGGCCGCGCGGCCGTCTGGGACGGGCGTTTCGAGGTCCTCGCGGCGCGGCCGGGCCTTCGCGTACGGCCGCTCGGCGGCGTTCAGTCAAAGCTGGGGCCGGAGGATCGTCGGCGCCTCAAGGCCGTCCCCGCCGAAGTGAGGGCTGCCTTGCCGGCGGTCACCGGAACGGATGGCGGCCTGGCTTGCCTCGTCCTCGCAAGGCCTGAGGGCGTCGAGGCTCGTTGCCTGGTCCAGAAGCGTTTTTCGGCGGCTTGCGGCGCCATTTTTAAGGAACCTGGCGCTTAAACGATGCGCGACGAATCGCACTCGTGGCGAAACCGTGCGCGGCGCCTTATCTTGAGCGCCAACAGCTCTTCTTTGAGGTCGACCGAATGACTCTGCGCAATCTGGCCATCTGGGGCGTCATCGCCCTCTTGGCGGCCGGGCTCTACAGCATGGTGACGCAGGGCGCGAAGACCGCCGCCGGCGGCGAACTCAGCTATTCGCAGCTGCTGGCCAACGTCGAGGCCGGACGTGTGAAAACCGCCGTACTGCGGGCGCAGAGCGTCGATGTGGTCGAGTCCGACGGCAGCAAGCACTCGGTCACCACCCCGCTCGACCAGGGCGACCTGGTCAAGGATCTGCGCGATCACGGCGCGGACATCTCGGTGACGCCGGTCGGCGGCAACGTGCTGGTCAACCTGCTGATCCAGCTGCTGCCCTTCATCCTGCTCGGCGCGGTCTATTTCTTTTTCATGCGGCAGATGCAGGGCGGCGCGCGCGGCGCCATGGGCTTCGGCAAGTCCAAGGCCCGCATGCTGACCGAGAACAAGAACCGCATCACCTTCGAGGACGTGGCCGGGGTCGATGAGGCCAAGGACGAGCTGGCCGAGATCGTCGACTTCCTGAAGGACCCGGCCAAGTTCCAGAAACTGGGCGGCAAGATCCCGAAAGGCGCGCTGCTGGCCGGCCCTCCCGGCACCGGCAAGACCCTGCTTGGCCGCGCGATCGCCGGCGAGGCGGGCGTGCCCTTCTTCTATATTTCCGGCTCGGACTTCGTTGAGATGTTCGTCGGCGTCGGCGCGTCCCGGGTGCGCGACATGTTCGAGCAGGCCAAGAAGAACGCCCCTTGCATCATCTTCATCGATGAGATCGACGCCGTCGGCCGCCATCGCGGCGCCGGCCTCGGCGGCGGCAATGACGAGCGCGAGCAGACCCTGAACCAGCTCCTGGTCGAACTGGACGGGTTCGAGGCCAATGAGGGCGTCATCGTCATCGCCTCGACCAACCGCCCCGACGTACTGGATCCGGCCCTGCTGCGGCCCGGCCGGTTCGACCGCCAGGTGGTGGTGCCCAATCCCGACGTGGTCGGCCGCGAGAAGATTCTGCGCGTGCACATGCGCAACGTTCCGCTGGCCGCCGACGTCAATGTGCGCACCCTGGCGCGCGGCACGCCGGGCTTCTCCGGCGCCGACCTCTCCAACCTGGTCAACGAGGCCGCCCTGCTGGCCGCCCGGCGCAACAAGCGCATGGTCTCCATGGGTGACTTCGAGCACGCCAAGGACAAGGTCATGATGGGCGCCGAGCGCAAGTCCATGGTCATGAGCGACCAGGAAAAGCGCAACACCGCCTATCATGAGGGCGGCCACACCCTGGTGGCGCTGACCGTCCCCAGCGCCGATCCGATGCACAAGGTGACGATCATCCCGCGCGGCCGTGCGCTGGGTCTGACGATGCAGCTGCCGGAAGGCGACCGCTACTCGATGGACTACCAGCAGATGACATCGCGGCTCGCCAGCCTCTACGGCGGGCGCGTCGCCGAGGAACTGATCTTCGGCAGGGAGAAGGTCAGCTCCGGCGCCAGCAACGATATCAGCCAAGCCACCAAGCTCGCGCGCGCCATGGTCACCAAGTGGGGCCTGTCGGACAAGCTCGGGCCGCTGACTTATTCCGAGGATGAGGACGAGGTGTTCCTGGGCCGCAGCGTGACCCAGCACAAGAACATGTCCGACGACACCGCCAACGCGATCGACCGCGAGATCC
>DASQSO010000479.1:0-4656 GCA_035642335.1 Caulobacteraceae bacterium | reverse complement strand
CGCGCGGCGAATCTCGGTGGCGGGGTGGCTGTAACCTTGTGGTCGGACGGCGCGAATCTCTTAGCGAGGCGCCCACCACCCCGCCGCCGTCCGGTCGGGCTCACGCTTAGGGATTTCCGTGTCGTCGACATTTTTCGCCGGGCTGCGCGATGCTCTAGTGGGCGCGCATCGGGCCGCGCGTCCCAGTCCCGCCCGACAAAAGGTGGCGACGGAGGACCTTATCAACGAACTCGCCGCCAGCCTCAGGCCGTCGGCCGAGCCGCGTTTTCGGGCGCGCCTCGCCCTTGGCGCCGGTATGGGCGCTGTCGCTTCAGCGCTTTTCGTAAACCTCGTCGTCGGATTCCGGCCGGACTTGGCCGCAGCCTCCACGACGGCTGTGTTCTGGGTCAAGCTCGCTTATCCGATCGCCGTTTGCGCGCTGGCGCTATGGTGCGTCGAGCGCCTCTCCCAGCCCGGCGGAGACGACGGCCCGCGGCGACGGTGGCTGGTGGCGCCGATCCTCGCGTTGGGCGCTGCCGCGCTCTGGCGTCTGTCGCAAACTCCGGTGAACCTGGTGCCGGCCGCCGTCATGGGCGCGAGCGCCGGCCAATGCCCGTGGCTCATCGCGCTCGCGTCCCTACCACCCCTTGCGGGCCTTCTCTGGGCCATCGGCGGACAAGCGCCGACGCGACTCGCCGCCACCGGCGTCATGCTCGGTGTGGCGGCGGGCGGCGCAGGCGCGACCGCCTATGCTCTGCATTGCGGCGAGTCGTCGCTTCCGTTCCTGGCGATCTGGTACACCCTTGGGATCAGCGCCGTCGGCCTGATCGGCGGGATGCTCGGCCGCCCCCTGCTGCGCTGGTGACACGGCGACGCCGGGCAGAGCGACTCAATGAGCCTGGTGGCGCTCACCGCGGCTTTCGGCGCGGGCCTGCTGACCGTGTTTTCGCCCTGCGTGCCGCTGATCCTACCGGTGGTGTTCGGCGCGGCCGCTGATCGCGGCCGTCTGGGTTCTCCAGCACTCGCCGCCGGCCTCGCGACCTCATTTACAGCCGCGGGTCTGTTCCTGGCGACTAGCCGCTTCAGCCTTGGCCTGGAGGCAACCCTGTTCCATCGCGTCGCCGGCGTAGAGACCGCCAGCGCGGGGCGCGAGGACCAAGAAGCCTAGCCTATCACTTCGGGCCCCGCGGGCTCGCCCCACGCAATCCAGCTGGCGTCCGGGCGCTGATGACGTTGAAGGAAGGCGCGCGGCCGAGGCCTGACAACCTCTATTGGCGGACGGGTGATGCGTCCGTCGGGAGCCGTCCCGCGCCGTCCGATCCTGTGATCAGCCGCGTCCCGCCCCGGAAGGTCAGATAGGCCCAGACCCAGGCGGTGACGACAGAGACGCGGTTGCGCATGCCTGCGAGGAAAAGCACATGCACCGCGCCCCACAGCCACCATGCCAGGGCGCCCCACAACCGCAACCTCCCGAAGTCCGCCACCGCCGAGCGCCGACCGATGGTCGCCAAGCTGCCTTGGTGGCGATAGGCGAAGGCCGGGGGCGGTGGGCGCATCTCCAGCTGGGAGCGGATGACCGTGGCGACGTATTCGCCGCCCTGCTTGGCCGCGGGCGCCAACCCAGGGACTGGCCGGCCGCCCCAGGCGAGCGAGGCGGCGGTGTCTCCGATCACGAAGACGTTCGGGTGGCCCCGCGGGCGCAGATACTCGTCGACGGGCGCTCGCCCGGAAGGGTCGGCCTCAAGCTCCAGCCAGCGGGCGGCGGGCGAGGCGACTACGCCGGCGGCCCAGAGCACCGTCCTCGCGCGAAGCAAGCGACCATCGATCGTGACGCCTCGCGCATCGATGTCCTGCACCAGATTGTCGACCAGGACTTCCACTCCCAGATGCTCCAGTGACCGCTGAGCGCGCGCCGAGAGCGACTCGGGGAAGGCCGGCAGGACACGCGGACCAGCCTGGATCAGAATGATCCGCGCGGCGGCGGGGTCGATGTGGCGAAACTCCGCCTGCAGGCCGAAACGGGCGAGTTCGGCGATCGCGCCAGCCAGCTCGACACCGGTCGGGCCGCCGCCGACGACGACGAAAGTCAAGGCCGCTTCGCGCTCGGCCGCATCGGCGCAATTTTCCGCCCACTCGAACGCGGTGAGCAGCCGCGCGCGCACGGCGGTGGCGTCGTCAACCCGTTTCAGACCCGGCGCGTGGCTCGCCCACGCGTCGCGGCCGAAATAGCTATGCGAGGCGCCGGTGGCGAGCACCAGCAGGTCGTAGGGCAGCTCGCGGTCCCCCATCAGCACCGCTTGGCGACGGGTGTCGATGCCGGTCACGGTATCCATCACCACCCGCACGCTGGGATCGTCGCGGAACTGGCTGCGGATCGGGGAGGCGATGTCAGCGGGCGAGAGCCCCGCGGTCGCCACTTGATAGAGCAGCGGCTGGAACAGGTGGTAGTTGTGCTGGTCGATCAACGTCACCCGCACTGGCAGATGGCGAAGCTTGGCCGCGCAGGCCATGCCGCCGAACCCCGCGCCGACGATGACCACCCTCGGCCAGTCCTCGGCGCCCCGTGTACCATGGGTTGGCTTCATCCAGCGGACAAGCCGTTCGTAAAGCCAGGCGTCAATCGACCACGGCCCCGCGCCGATCACGCCGAACCTGGCCAGTAGGAGAATCAGCCAAAAACTGGCGGCCATGTTGGCCGTCATCATCTGCGTGCCGAACACCACCGCCGCGAGCAGCTTGTTGATGATTGTCGCGCCCACGCCCAAGGCCAGCATGGCGCCGCCGAGAACTGACATGGGCGCCGGCAGCGCGCCGCGAGCGCTCGCTTCGGGAAATAGGGCGTGGGGGGCGGGCCACCCCAGCAGCGACCAGCCCAGCCAAAGGCGCAGCAGCAGCTGGAACGCCGGCCCTCCCAGCGCCATCAGCCTGCGAGTGGTCCTGACCAGGTCCGGCATGATCGGCAGGGCGCTGTCCGCGACGCCCGCGGTGAGCAGGGCGTCAAGCGACAGAGCCCGCGCGCCGAACACCACGTAGCTGAACAGGATGGCGGCCCAGTACAGGTTGGTGTCCAGCGTTTGGTAGTTGACCTGGATCACCAAGGCCAGGATCGCCAACGCAAGCGCCGCGAGGCGGGTGAACAAGCCGAGCGCGAGCAGCACCGGGGCGATAAGCTCGACAGCCAGGCCCAGCATCGCCGCGTGGTCCGGGCTCATCCAGCTGACGGGGTATTCGTGGCGGGCCAGATAGAGCGCGCCCGCCCAGTCCATCGCCTTGGACATGCCCGAATGAAGGAAGACGCCCGCGAGGCTCAGGCGGACACCCAGGTCGACAAACGGGTGGTAGACGCGCTTGTAGGTCTGATAGGTCGCGAACCACAGACGGAGCGAGATGCGGACGCGGGCGAGGGCGGCGACCGAGTTAAAGGCGGGCATGGCCAACCTCCGGGAGGGCGTCGGGATCAGCCGCTCCGGGCTGGTGGCGGGGCGACTGCGTGCAGGCGCCTTGCATGCCTTCGCCGCCGCGCCGAAATCGGTTACGAACCGGCGTTGGCAGACTAACCTTAGCTGGCTTAGCCCGACCTGATGGCCATTCCTCCCGCTCGCCAGATTCGACACATTTGGGCGATTCCTCAAACAGTTGTTTGATTTTTCGCCCGCGACTGGCAAAGATGGGCGTACAGCCTTTGAAGGCGGGAGCGGCGCCGCGCGAGCCCGCCCTCCGCGCCTCCGATGGGCCGCCAGTCAGACCAGGGAGAGACATCCAATGACCGAAGTCCAGGAACGGGCGCAGTCGTCCTTCAATCTGAACCCGCAGGACGAGCTGAACGACCTGCGCATGTCGGCCAAGGCCTTGCCGCTGCTCGAGCACGTCCGGCGCTTCATTCGCGAGACGGTGAACCCGATGAGCGAGGAGTTCCGGCGGCTTGGCGAAGGCAAAAAGGACATCTGGTCCTATGCGCCCGGTCAGCTGGAAGCGCTGGAAAAGGCCAAGGACAAGGCCAAGGCCGAAGGCCTGTGGAACTTCTTCCTGCCCCACGCCGAGACTGGCGAGGGCCTCTCCAATCTCGACTACGCCTATATCGCCGTCGAACTTGGCAAGAACCCGATGGCTTCGGAGACCATGAACTGCGCCGCGCCGGACACCGGCAACATGGAAGTCCTGGAGCGCGTCGGGACGCCGGAGCAGAAGAAGCAGTGGCTGGAGCCGCTGCTGGCCGGCAAGATTCGCTCGGCCTTCGCCATGACCGAGGTGAACGCAGCCTCTTCGGACGCCAAGAACGTCAATACCCGCGCCACCCTGGTGGGCGACGAATACGTGATCAACGGCGAGAAGCATTACATTTCCGGCGCTGGCGACCCGCGCTGCAAGATCATGATCACCATGGTCCAGACCAGCCCGGAGGGCCCACCGAACCTGCGCCAGTCGCAGATCCTGGTGCCCACCGACGCACCCGGCGTGAAGATCGTCGAGGCGATGACCGTCTTCGGCAATCCCGACGCGCCGCACGGCCACATGCACATCATCTTCGACAATGTCCGCGTGCCGGCGTCGAACATGCTGCTGGGCGAGGGCCGCGGCTTCGAGATCGCGCAAGGCAGGCTGGGGCCGGGACGCATTCATCACTGCATGCGGCTCATCGGCGCCGCCGAGCGCGCGGTCGAATCGATGTGCGACCGC
>DASQSO010000478.1:0-3876 GCA_035642335.1 Caulobacteraceae bacterium | reverse complement strand
TGTCTATTGCACCAAGATCGCCTCTAAACTGGCCCGCACCTATACCGACCGGCATGGGCTGAAGGACGTGGTGCGCGAACTTATGGGGGTCGACCTTTCCAAGGCGCAACAGAGCTCCGACTGGGGCGCCGAGCGCCTCAGCTCCGAACAGCTCGCCTACGCCGCCAGCGACGTCGCCTATCTGCACGGCCTGCGCGCCAAGCTGGACGCCATGCTGGAGCGGGAACACCGGCTGGGGCTGGCATACGCCTGTTTCGAATTCCTGCCCTGGCGCGCCAAGCTTGATGTGGCCGGATGGGAAGACGTCGACATCTTCGCCCACAGCTGAACGCGCGCGCGTGACCGCCCAGGCGCCCGCGGCCGAGATCCTTCGCCTGGAGCGGCGCGCCCGCGACATGCGCCGCTGGCGGCGGCGCTCGCTGCTGATCGCCGCGTTGCGGCGCCTGTTGCCGCTGGCCGTCCTGGGCATCGTGCTGGTGTTCGGCGGCTGGGTGTTGTTCGGCGGCCTGATCGGCGGCGGCGCCGGCGGCCGGGGCCCTGGGCCTTCTTCCATCCACATGACCAACGCCCGCTTCCTCGGCCGCGACGCCCAGGGCCATGCCTATGTGCTGGCCGCCGCGGAGGCGGCGCGCGACAATTCAGACTTTCAGCGCATCACCCTGACGGCGCCCACCCTGACCATGGACTCCGATGGCCCAAAGCCCACCCGGCTCTCGGCCGATCGCGGCGTCTATCGCGAGGATAACCGCGTCCTGGCGCTCAACGGCCACGTCTCCGTGCGCGACAGCCAAGACGACTCCTTCCTCACCGATCAAGCCATTGTGGACACCATCAGCGGCGCGGTGGTCGGCAAGTCCCCGGTAGCGGGGCGGGGGCCGGCGGGCTCCATCCGCGCCGATTCCTACGCGATCTACGACCGCGGCCAGCGGCTTGTTTTTCAAGGTAAGGTTCACTCCCGGGTCAATGCGCACTAGATTGCCACCTGGCGACCGGGCGAGCCTCGAGGATTAAGACAGCGATGATGCGGACGGCAGTGGTTTTGTCAGCGCTGGGCCTGGTGGCGGGCTTTTCCGCGAGCTCGGCGGCGCCGGCCCTGGCGCAGCTTTCGCCCCAGTCCAATGCGCCCGTCGACGTCACCGGCGACCAGCTCGAGGCGCAGCCGCAGCGGTGCCTGGCCACTTATCGCGGCAATGTCGAGGCATTGCAGGGCGCCAGCCGCCTGCGCACCGACGTGCTCGACCTCTATGCTAAGCCCGCGCCGCCCGACGCCCACCCGGCGGCAGCGGCGGCGGGCGGCGTCTCCAGCAAGTGCGGCGCGCTCGACCGTATGGAGGCGCACGGCTCGGTCTATTATTCGACGCCCAGCGAGGTGGTGAAGGGCGACGACGCCGTCTATCTGGCCGACGCCAAGACCATCACCGTCACCGGCGACGTGGTGGTCAGCCAGGGCAAGAACGTGGTGGTCGGCAACCGGCTGGTCATCAACACCGACACCCAGCACGCCACCATGGAGTCCAACGTCACCGGCCCCGGCAAGGCCGGCCGCGTCCGTTCGGTGCTCTATCCGGGCGGCCAGGGCATCGGAATCTTCCAGTCCGCGCCGTCTAAGCCCTGAAGACCAATAAAGGCCGAGGCTAAAAAGCGCTTCATGAAGCTCGCGACCGTCAATCGATCGCCCACGGCGGGCGGCGGACTGTTCGCCGACGCGATCGGCAAGTCGTTTCGCGGCCGCAAGGTGGTGTCCAATGTCAGCCTGCGCCTGGCCCGCGGCGAGATCGCCGGCCTGCTCGGGCCGAACGGCGCCGGCAAGACGACCTGTTTCTACATGATCACCGGCCTGATCGCGGTCGACCATGGCCAAATCTGGCTCGACGGCGAAAACATCACCGCCCAGCCCATGTACCAGCGCGCTCGCATGGGGGTCGGCTACCTGCCGCAGGAGGCCTCGATCTTCCGTGGCATGACGGTGGAAGAAAACATTATGGCCGTTGTCGAGATGCGCGAGCCCAGCGATGCCCGCGCCCGCGCGGCGGTCAGCGGCCTCTTGGAAGAGCTGCGCATCGAGCATCTGCGCGCCGCCCCGGCCGTCTCGCTCTCCGGCGGCGAGCGCCGGCGGGTCGAGATCGCCCGCGCCCTGGCCAGCGAGCCGGATTTCATGCTGCTGGACGAGCCTTTCGCCGGCATCGATCCCCTGGCCATGGCCGACATCCGCGAGGTGATCACCTATTTGAAGGGACGCGGCATCGGCATCCTGATCACCGACCATAATGTGCGCGAGACCCTCGACATCATCGACCGCGCCTCGATCATCCACGCTGGCGAGGTGTTGTTCGAGGGCGCGCCGGACGAAATCCTCGCCGACCCGGAGGTCAGGCGCGTCTATCTGGGCGATCGCTTCAGCTAGAGCGGGCCTAAGGAAAAGTGCGAAGCGGTTTTCCGCACGCAACCCGCGCTAACTCTTTAAGAGCGCGGCTTTTCCGCGCATGGGCAGGCGCATTAACTGGTCGGTCGGAAACGGGCTCTAAGGTCTGAAGGCAAGATTCAGGCCAGGAGGGCGCGTGGCGCTCAGTCCCCGATTAGAGTTAAGGCAGGGCCAGGGCCTCGTTATGACGCCGCGGCTGCAGCAGGCGATCAAGCTGCTGCAGCTCTCCAGCGTGGAGCTCGACGCCTATGTCGAGGGCGAGCTGGAGCGCAACCCGCTGCTGCAGCGGGACGAGCGCGACAGCGACGGAGAGACCGACGTCCTGGTCCAGGCCGAGCGCGCGGCCGAGATCGGCGAAACCGCGCTGGACCGCATTACCGCCATCGATGCCGCCGCCGACATCGATGCCACTCACGGCGACCTCTATGCCGAGACCTCGCCGGGCGAGGGCGTCGGCCTTGCCGAGGATGCAAGGGGGGAGACCTGCCAGACCGGCGGCGCGGTCGACTGGTCGCGCGCCGGGCGCGGCGGCGGCTTCGACGGCGAGGAACAGACCCTGGAAGGCGGCGCCCAGCGCGCCAAGACGCTGAACGAGCATCTGGCCGACCAGCTGGCCGTCGCCGGCCTCTCCGGCGCCGACCACCTGGTCGCCCAGGTGCTGATCGACGGCGTCGACGACGGCGGCTACCTGCGTCTCGACCTCGACGAGGTTACTGAGCGCCTCGGCTGCGCGCTGGACCGGGCCGAGGCCGTGCTGGGCCGCCTGCAGGGCTTCGAGCCGACCGGCGTCTTCGCCCGCGATGTGGCGGAGTGCCTGCGCCTGCAGCTGATCGAGCGGGACCGTTGCGACCCGGCCATGGCCGCGCTGCTGGACAATCTCGACCTGCTCGCCAAGCGCGACATGGCGGGCCTGCGCCGCGCCTGCGAGGTCGACGAGGAAGACTTAAAGGAGATGCTGGCGGAACTCCGCGCCCTGACCCCGCGTCCGGGCGCGGCCTTCGGCGGCGAGCCGGCCGCGCCGGTCACCCCGGACGCGGTGGTGCGCGAGAGCCTCGGCGGCCTCTGGCATGTCGAGCTGAACAGCGACGCCCTGCCAAGACTCCTGGTCGACCAGCGCTATCATGCCCGGGTTTCCGGCGGCCCGCGCACCGATGCGGACAAGACCTTCGTCGCCGACTGCCTGGCCTCGGCCAACTGGCTGGTGCGCAGCCTCGACCAGCGTGCCAAGACCATTTTGAAGGTGGCCAGCGAGATCGTCCGCCAGCAGGACAGCTTCCTCGCGTTCGGTGTCGAGCACCTGCGGCCCCTGAACCTGAAGACCGTCGCCGAGGCCATCGGCATGCACGAATCCACCGTCAGCCGGGTGACTTCGAACAAGTACATCGCTACCCCCCGCGGGGTGTTCGAGATGAGGTTCTTCTTCACGGCGGCAATCCAGGCCAGCAACGGCGGCG
>DASQSO010000477.1:0-6140 GCA_035642335.1 Caulobacteraceae bacterium | reverse complement strand
GGACGAGACGGTGGGGGCGCTGATGATCGTCGGTCACAATCCCGGCCTGCACGAACTCGCCCTGACCCTGATGGTTCGCCCGAGGAGCCGCGTCGAGCAGGCCCTGGCCGAGTCCTTCCCGACCGGCGCGGCGGCGGTGTTCACGATGCACGAGGACGGCCGCTTCGAGTTCGAACGCTTCCTGACCCCCCGCGAGGCCGCCGGATGAGGCGGGGCGATGACGGATGATGAGGTCGCGCTTTCCGATCCTTCTCCCCTCGCGGGAGAAGATGGCCGGTCGGAGACCGGTGGGATGAAGGGCCGCGCCGCTCTCTCCACATTCTCCATATTCCCTGGGGAGACCGCCGCAAGCGTCGGCGCGGCCCCTCATCCGTCTGCTTCGCAGCCACCTTCTCCCGCGAGGGGAGAAGGCGCGCTGACCGTCGGGCCCGGGGCTTGGATTCGCGCAAGGCCGTCCCCTTGAGCGTCCTGCATGACCTGGCGGCGGGGGCTTTGCGGGGGCTGGACCCGGAGGACGCGCATCGGTTGACCATTCGGCTGCTCAAGGCCGGGCTCGGGCCGAGGCGGCGGCCGCGGGCAGAGGCGGCCGATCTCTCGATCGATCTCTGCGGGCTGAAGCTCGACGCCTGCGTCGGGCTGGCGGCGGGGTTCGACAAGAACGCCGAGGTTCCGGACGCCATGCTGGCCGCCGGGTTCGGGTTCGTCGAGTGCGGCAGCGTCACCCCGAAGCCGCAAGGCGGCAACCCGCGCCCACGGCTGTTTCGCCTGGGGGCCGACCGGGCGGTGATCAACCGCATGGGCTTCAACAACGACGGACTGGAAGTGGTCGCCGCGCGCCTGGCCGCCCGGCCGCGCGCCGGCGTCGTTGGGGCCAATATCGGCGCCAACAAGGACTCGGACGACCGCGTCGGCGACTACGCCATCGGCCTTGAGCGGCTGTGGCGCGTGGCCGATTATTTCGTGCTCAACGTCTCCTCGCCAAACACCCCGGGCCTCCGCGCCCTGCAAGGGCCCGAGGCGCTGGGCGAGTTGCTCGGCCGCATCGCCGCCAGGCGCAAGGCCCTGGCCGCCGCCTCCTCGGACCACCCGATTTTCCTGAAAATCGCCCCCGACCTCGACGCCGGCGAGATCGCCGCCGTCGTCGAGGCCGCCGTCGCCAACGGGATCGACGCCATGGTGGTCGGCAACACCACCACCGCCCGCCCGCCCAGCCTGACCTCGCCGCATCGCGACCAGTCCGGCGGTCTTTCCGGCGCGCCGCTGATGGTCCCCTCCACCGAGGCGTTGCGGTACGCCCATGCCGCCGCGCGCGGTCGCCTGGCCCTGATCGGCTGCGGCGGGATCGCCAGCGGCGCCGACGCCTACGCCAAGATCCTCGCCGGCGCGCGGGCGGTGCAGTTTTACTCGGCCATGGTCTATGAGGGGGCCGGTCTCGTCGGCCGCATCCGCCGCGACCTCGCAACCCTTCTGGCCGCGGACGGCTACGCCTCGGTCGCCGCGGCGGTGGGCGCGGGCAATCTGGCTGGAGCGGCCAATCTGGCTGGAGCGGGTTGAGGAAAAGTGCGAAGCGGTTTTCCGCCCGCAATCCGCTCTGACTCTTTAGAAGCGATCACGTTTTTTGAATTTGGATTGCTTCAATCCAAATTCAACGTGATCTAGGACCCTTGATGCCGCCACGGCCGATCGCTCTCCTCAAACGCTTCGGGCCAGCCGTGCTGGTGCTGATCGCCATCGCCGCCGCCTTCGCCAGCGGGCTCGCCCATCACCTGTCGATCCACGAGCTGCGCGACCGCCGCGAAGCGATCACCGGCTATGAGCACATCCACCCGGTGCTCAGCGTGCTGGCCTATGTCGCGCTCTACACCCTGGCGATCGCCCTTTCGCTGCCGGCGGCCCTGCCGCTGACGGTGGCCGGCGGCCTGTTCTTCGGACCCTGGGTCGGCGGGCTGGCGGCGGCCATCGGCGTCACCGCCGGCGGGACCATCGTCTACCTGGTCTGCCGCACCGCCGCCGGCGACGTGCTGCGCCGCATCGCCGGACCCAGGGTGGTCGAGATCGAGGACGGGGTGCGCCGCGACGCCTTCTTCTACATCATGATGCTCAGGCTGCTGCCGATCATGCCCTACGGCCTGACCACCCTGGCCTTGGGCTTCCTCGAAATCCCGCTGCTGACCTTCACGGCGGCGACCTTTATCGGCATCGTTCCGCTGTCCTTCGTCTACGCCCGGCTTGGCTGGGGCCTGAACCGCGCGTTCGCCAGCCACCAGCCCCTCAACCTGCACAGCCTGTTGCAGCCGCCCATCCTGATCGCCTTCGGGGTCCTGGCGCTGTTGTCGCTTTCGCCGATCGTCATCCGTGGGTTGCGACGCCGGCGGGCCGCGTGAGCGTTGCCGGTCGGGGCCGCGTGTCGTAACGGGAGCCATGGCGGACGCACCACTCTCCGCGAGCCCGGAGCCAGGGCCGACCGGGCGTCCAGAAGCCGACGTGGCGCGCGCCGCCCGCTGGCTCTTCTGGCCAGGCGGTCTGTCATCCCGCGTCCTGATCCTGACGGTGCTGTTCGTGACCGCCATGGGCCTTTTGATCCTGCCGGCCACCCTGGCCCAGTTCGAGGACAGCTGGCTCTATGACCGGGTGCGCGCCGGCGAGCTCGCCTCGCTGGCGGTGGAGGCCGCGCCCAACCAGGTGGTCAGCGACAAGCTCTCGCGCCAGCTGCTCACCGGCGCCGGCGTCGTCTCGGTCGCCGTGCAGAGCGGCGGCGTCGACCGGCTGGTGCTGGAGGCGCCGCGGATGGCGCGCACCCCCTATCTGGTCGACCTGCGCCAGGGCGCCTCGCCGCTCTCCTGGAGCGCGCCGTTCGAGACCCTGTTCGGCGGCCGCAACCGCATGGTGCGGGTGGTGGCCAAGCCCAGCTTCCGCGATGGCGACTTCGTCGAGATCGTCGCCCCGGACGCACCGCTGAAGGTGGCCCTGGCCAACTACCTGCTCAGCCTGGTGGGGGTCGCGGCGCTGTTCGTCATCGTCATCGCCGGCTCGCTCTATCTTTTGCTGATCTTGTTCTTCGTGCGGCCGATGCAGCGGATCACCTATTCGATGGAGCGGTTCCGCGCCGATCCGGAGAGTCCGGCGGCCAGCATCCATCCTTCCGGCCGCCGCGACGAGATCGGCCGCGCCGAGGCCGAGCTTGACCGGATGCAGGCCGACCTGCGCACGGCGCTGAACTCCAGGGCCCGGCTGGCGGCGCTTGGCGAGGCGGTGGCCAAGATCAACCACGACCTGCGCAACATGCTGACCAGCGCCCAGATCGCCTCCGAGCGACTGGCCCAGTCGGGCGATCCCAAGGTGGCCCAGGCCATGCCGAGGCTGGAGCGGGCGCTGGACCGCGCCGTCAAGCTGGCCACCGGCGTCCTGGCCTACGGCAAGAGCGAGGAGCCGGCCCCGACCGTGGCCACGCTCAGGCTCGGCCCCTGCGTCGAGGCGGCGGCCGAAGACGCCGGCCTGTCACCGGAGGCGGTGCGGCTGGACTCCCACATCGACGATCGCGTCCAGGTCAGCGCCGATCCCGACCAGTTGCACCGCATCCTGGTCAACCTGATGCGCAACGGCCGCGAGGCGATCCAGAGCGATCCCGGCGCCGGCCGCGCTGGCGTCATCGCCGTCAGCCTGGACCAGCGCGACGGGTCCAGCTTCATCCGCGTCGCCGACAACGGCCCCGGCGTGCCGGAGCGGGTGCGCGCGCGGCTGTTCCAGCCGTTTTCCGGCTCCGGCCGCCCGGACGGCGCCGGCCTTGGCCTGGCCATCGCCCGCGAACTCGCCCAGGCGCACGGCGGCGACGTCACCCTCGCTGAAACCGGCCCCATGGGCTCGACCTTCGAACTGCGCTTGCCGGGCGCTCCGGAACCGGCGGACACGCCAGCGCGGCGGACCCGGGCGTCGGAACCGAAGGGGGCCTGAGCTCAATATAGTTCCGCTCATTCCCGCGAAGGCGGGAACCCAGGCTTTTACCTTGTGAAATTACGGGCTTAGCCGGGCTCAGATTTGAACCACAAAGTACACAAAGGACACCAAGAGGCATGCGCTGACCCTTGCTCTTCTTCGTGTGCTTCGTGTCAAAAAACCTGGGTCCCTTGCCTTCGCGGGGATGAGCGGAAAAAAGAGAGCTAAAACCCCCGCGCGACGCCCTCGCGCCTCGGGTCGGCGCCGCCTTCGAGGCCGCCGTCGACGGCTTTGATGCCGTGCAGGCCAGAGTTTTCGCCGAAGCCTTTCACCAAGTGCATGCCGCGGGCGTCCAGCGCCGCCACCACGCCCGGCGCGAAGGCGTCCACCTCGGCGTTGAAGGCGCTTCCACGCGCCACCAGGTTGGGCAAGGCCAGGGCCTGCTGCATGGGCAGGCGCCAGTCGAGCAGCCCAACCAGCGCCTTCAGATTATAGGACAGGATGGCCGGCCCACCGGGCGAGCCCAGGGCGGCGACAAACTTCCCCTGCCGGTCCATGACGATCACCGGCGCCATGGCCGAGCGCGGCCGCTTGCCCACCGCCACCGCGTTGGCTACCGGCGCGCCATCGGCGTTCACCGGGCTGAACGAGAAGTCGGTCAGCTGGTTGTTCAGGAAAAAGCCCTCGACCATCCGCCCGGTGCCGAACAGGCTCTCCACCGTGGTGGTCATGGAGAGCACGTCGCCGCGCGCGTCGGCGACCACCATGTGCGAGGTGCCGCCGGGCTCGAAGGCCTGGGCCGAGGCCACGGCCGGCGCCCCGGGCGGATCGCCGGCCATCGGCGGCGGCCCGGCTGTCGCGCCGATCAGCGCCGCCCGCGAGGCCAGGTAGGCGGGGTCGAGCAGGCCATCGACCGGCACCTTCACGAAGGCCGGGTCGCCGTCATAGCGGTCGCGGTCGGCGTACATCAGCCGCTCGGCCTCGGCCAGTTCGAACCAGGCTTGCGGGTCGGCCGGCCCGCGCTTGTCGATGTCGGTATGGGCGAGGATGCCGAGGCCCTCCAGCAGGGCCCTGCCCCCGGCCGGGTCCGGCGCGGTGCAGACCACATAGACCCGGTAGGGCCGGCAAAGCGCCGGGGTCACCCTGGGCCGGTAGCCGGCCAGGTCGGCGGTGGTCAGGCCGCCCGGCAGCGGCTCGGCATGGACGCGGGCCACGATCTCGGCGGCGACCTTGCCGTCATAGAGCGCCGACGACCCCTCCGCTGCCAGCCGCCGCAGCATGGCGGCATAGGCCGGGTTCTTTAAGGTGTCACCGGCGACGTACTTGGTCCCATCCGGCTTGGTGAAATAGGCGATAACGTCGGGCTGGGTCGATTCCGCAGAGGGGTAGGCGATGAAACCGGCCAGGCGCGGGCTAACCACAAAGCCGTTCGCCGCCAGGCCCTCGGCGTTGCCGAACAAAGCCGACCAAGGCAGCGCGCCGTGGTCCCGATGCGCCTTGGCCAGCATGGCGATCGCGCCCGGAACCCCGGTGGCGCGGCCGGAGACCACCGCCTCGCGGAAGCCCAGCGGCTTGCCGGACGCATCGAGGAAGAGGCCGGGCGTCGCCGCGGCCGGCGCCGTCTCGCGGCCGTTGTACGAGGTCACGGTGTGGGTGCGGGCGTCGTAATAGACCATGAAGGCGCCGCCGCCGAGGCCGGAGCTCTGCGGCTCGACCAGGCCGAGCACCGCCTGCACGGCCACCGCCGCGTCGATGGCCGAGCCGCCCTTGCGCAGCACCTCGACGCCGGCGGCCACGGCCAGCGGATTGGCCGCCGCCACCATGGCGTGGGGGGCGGTCGAGGCCTGCTGGACCGGTGCGGCCGTCTGGGCGCTGGCGCCCCCGATCCCGACGACAAGGGCGAAAACGAGAGCGGCGACTGTACGCATGGGCTTTTGAAATCCTTCCAGCGGCACCATAGCGGCTCGGCGCCGGGTTGAAAGCCGCCGATGGACAGTGAAGGCCGCCCGAGGCAAGTCTGCGCCATGAGCGACCAAGCCCGGCCCGGCCCGCGCAACCTGATCACCGACGTTCCGGGCCTGACGGTGGGCCAGGCCGAGGACGCGGCCGTCCGCACCGGCGTCACCGTCATCCTGCCGGATCAGCCGGCGGTCGCCGCCTGCGACGTGCGCGGCGGCGGGCCCGGCACCCGCGAGACCGACGCCCTG
>DASQSO010000476.1:0-4513 GCA_035642335.1 Caulobacteraceae bacterium | reverse complement strand
TCGCGGCCTATCTCAATTTTCTGGAGCGGCATCGCGGCGAGACCCTGACGCTGAAGGCCATGGGCGAGGTCTCGGCCGCCGACATCCGCGCCTATCTGGCCCATCGGCGCCTAGGCGATCGGCCCCTGTCGCCGCGCTCGGTGTCGCAGGCGCTGTCGGCAATCCGCTCCTTTCATCGCTTTCTCGACCGGCGGCTGGACACGCCCAACACCGCTATCGTACTGGTGCGCGGCCCTCGCCTGCCCGCCGGCGTGCCCCGGCCGGTGTCGGAAGACCAGGCGCGCGGCCTGATCGAGGAAGCGAGCTTCGATGCCGACGATTGGCGGGGAGCGCGAGACGCGGCGCTGCTGACCCTGCTCTGGGGCTGCGGCCTGCGCATTTCCGAGGCGCTGAGCCTGACCCGCGGCGACATCCCCTTCGAGGGCAGCCTTCGGATCACCGGCAAGGGCGGCAAGACCCGGCTGGCGCCGGTGCTGCCGGCGGTGGCCGAGGCGGTCGACGCCTATCTGGCTGAGCTGCCGACCGAACTGGCGTCTGGCGAACCGCTATTCCGCGCCGTCCGGGGCGGACCCATGGGCCCCCGCCACGCCCAGGCGCTGATGCAGAAGCTGCGCGGCCGGCTCGGCCTGCCGGCAAGCGCCACGCCGCACGCGCTGCGCCACGCCTTCGCCACCCACCTGCTCGGCGCCGGCGCGGATCTGCGGGTCATCCAGGAGCTGCTCGGCCACGCCTCCCTATCGACCACCCAGCGCTATGCCGACGTCGATGCGGCGGGCCTGCTTTCGGCCTACGCCAGCGCCCATCCGCACGCGGCCTAGGCCTGCATCGTCCAGCCTTCGACGCCCATGGCCGCCTGGCGCAGCGCCTCGGAGCGGGTCGGGTGGGGGTGGGAGGTGCGGGCCACGTCTTCCGAGGCCGCCTGGAATTCCATGGCCACGCACCATTCGGCGACCATCTCGCCGACGTCCGGGCCGATCATGTGCGCGCCCAGGATGCGGTCGGTCTTGGCGTCGGCCAGCACCTTGACGAAGCCGATCGCCTCGTCGTTGACCCTGGCCCGCGCATTGGCGGTGAAGGGGAACTTGCCGGCCTTGTAGGCGACGCCTTCGGCCATCAGCTCCTCCTCGGTCTTGCCGACCCAGGCCACCTCGGGGAAGGTGTAGACCACGCTCGGGATGACGTCGTAGTTCACATGGCCCGCCTTGCCGGCGATCAGCTCGATCACAGCGACGGCCTCGTCCTCGGCCTTGTGCGCCAGCATCGGGCCGAGCGTGACGTCGCCGATCGCCCAGACGCCCGGCGCCGAGGTGCGGCCGTGGTCGGTCTCGATGAAGCCGCGCCGGTCCGGCTTGACGCCGACGGCGTCGAGGCCAAGACCGTCCGTGTACGGACGCCGGCCGATGGCGACCAGCACATAGTCGGCCTTCAGCGTCTCCGGCGCACCGCCGGCCACCGGCTCGACGGTGACATCGACGCCCTTGGCGCCCGCCTTGGCGCCGGTGACCTTGGTTCCGAGCTTAAACGCCATCCCCTGCTTGGCCAGGGCGCGCTGAAAGGTCTTGGCGACCTCCTCGTCCATGCCCGGCGTGATGCGGTCGAGGAACTCGACCACCGTCACGCCCGCTCCCAGCCGCCGCCACACCGAGCCCAGTTCCAGCCCGATGATCCCGGCGCCGATGACCAGAAGGTTTTTCGGAACCTCCGGCAGGGCCAGGGCGCCGGTGGAATCGACGATGCGGCTCTGATCGACCGGAACGCCCGGAAGCGGCGCCGGCTCCGATCCCGTCGCGATGACGATAGCCTTGGCGTCCAGCGTCGTCTCCGCGCCGTCCTCGGCCTTGACGATGACCTTGCCGGGGCCGGCTATGCGGCCAGTCCCCTTGATCCAGTCGACCTTGTTCTTCTTGAACAGGAACTCGACGCCCTTGGTCAGGGCGGTGACGCCGGCGGCCTTCTGCTTGTGCATGTTGGGCAGGTTCAGCTTGACCGTGGCGTCGATGCCGAAGCCCGCGAAATCCAGCGCCGCCATCTCGTAAAGCTCCGACGCGTGCAGCAGCGCCTTTGACGGGATGCAGCCCACATTCAGGCAGGTCCCGCCCAAGGTGACGCGGTTTTCGACGCAGGCGACGCTCATGCCCAGCTGGCCGGCGCGGATGGCGGCGTTATAGCCGCCCGGGCCGCCACCGATGATGACGACGTCGTATTGGGGCATGACTCTATTCCCTTTGGAGCTTCGGTTTTCTAGTCCGCCGGCGCGGTCCAGTCGATGACGTTCAGCCCGTCGATCCTGGCGAATTCTCGCGTATTGGCGGTGACGACGGTCCAGCCGCGGGCAAGGGCCTGGCCGGCGATCAAGGCGTCATAAGCGCCGATCGTCTGACCACGCCCGCGCAGATCGGCTCTCATCCTGGCCGCCTGTCTCATATCGCCCTCGTCGAATGGCTCGATCTCAAGCCTCGAGAGTACGACCCGCACCCGGGCCAACTCGCCGACCGGATCGCGGTTCAGCTCGCACCCCAGATGAAGCTCGTGGAGCACGATAAGAGACGCGACCATCGGCCGCTCGGCCGCCAGAGCCGCGTTGAAACGGTTCCTGACGGCCGGCGCCCTGCCGCGCACGAGATCGATGATGACGTTCGTATCGAGCGCGAGGATCACCAGTAGTCACGCTCTTGCGCAGGCGGTTGGATTCGATCGGGGAAATCAGCGTTCCCAAGGCTGTCCACCTTGGCCCAGAAGGCGTCCATTTCTTCCTTGGTCGGCGGGCGCTTTTTCTTGATCGGCTCCAGGATCACCGCCTCGCCCTCCCGGCGCACGCTCACCTCCGTGCCCTCGAAGCGGAAGGCCTTGGGCAGGCGCACGGCTTGGCTGCCGCCATGCTGAAACAGCTTGGCGGTGACCAGGGCATGGTCAAAGGGCTTGCCAAATTCCTCGACGCCGGACATGACGTAGCTCCGTATCTATATCTATGGATTGTAGATATAGATATAACGCCTGCCGCGGTCAACCCCGCCGCGCCTCGAAGGTCGAACGCAACGCCACCGCTATCCGGCGCCGGTGATCGCATTGTAGGCCCCGCGGCACAGGGCGAAGACAAGCAACAGAAGCGGTGGCCCGAAAAACAGGGCGACCACGAACCACCGAACAGCCATGTTCCTTCGTTTCGCAGCCTGGCGCGCCCAGTCAGGGTCGTTCGCCAAGCTCAGAGACTCGGAATCCGGTTCCGGCGCCGCGCGCGCCTCAATCCGGTGCTGCCGAATGAATTGCACCGCCTCGCGCGCATACTCGTCCGGAACGAGGATGCCGAATCCACCAAGCGCCGCCTGCCATAGGAAGTTCGCCTGGCCGGCGTGTTCGTCCTGCATCAGGACGGGAATGCCGGCCCCGCGGAGCGCTGACGCGACAACCTGCGCCTCGTTCGCGTCCGCAAAACGCGCGACGCGGCTCAGACCCCTGGCCGGACGCCTATCGCCCATCGGCGATGAATCGAGAGCAAAAGCCGCTTCCCCCCACGCCCGCCTGACGAGCATGGCCGGAAATGGGCTACAGGTCGAGCAGCAGCCTTTGCGGTTCTTCGAGATGTTCCTTCACGCGCACGAGGAACGTCACCGCCCCCTGGCCGTCGACGACGCGGTGGTCGTAGGACAAGGCCAGGTACATCATCGGCCGCACGACAACCTGGCCGCCGAACACCATGGCGCGGTCCTGGATTTTGTGCATGCCCAGGATGCCCGACTGCGGCGCGTTCAGGATCGGAGTTGACATCAGCGAGCCATAGACCCCGCCGTTGGAGATGGTGAAGGTGCCGCCTTGCAGGTCGTCCAGCGCCAGCGTGCCGTCGCGGGCCTTCTTGCCCAGTTCGGCGATGGCCTTTTCGACCCCGGCCATGTCCAGCGCGTCGGCGTCGCGCACCACCGGCACCACCAGGCCGCGCTCGGTGCCGACCGCGACCCCGATGTCATAATGGTTCTTGTAGATCAGGTCCGTCCCGTCGATCTCGGCGTTGACGTCCGGCGTCGCCTTCAGCGCCGCGATCACCGCCTTGACGAAGAAGCTCATGAAACCGAGCTTGACGCCATGGCGCTGCTCGAAAACGTCCTTGTACTGATTGCGTAGCGCCATGACCGCGGTCATGTCCACCTCGTTGAAGGTGGTCAGCATGGCCGCGGCGTTCTGCGCCTCCTTCAGCCGGCGCGCGATGGTCTGGCGCAGCCGGGTCATGCGCACCCGCTCCTCCCGCTCGCCGACCTCGCGCGGCGCCGCGGCGACCTGGACAGCGGGCGCCGCCTTCGCCTCGGCGGCGCGCGACTCCAGCACGGCTAGGGCGTCACCCTTGGTGATCCGCCCGTCCTTGCCAGTGCCGGCGATCTTGGCCGTGTCGAGGCTGTTTTCCTGCACGATCCGCTCGGCGGACGGGGCCAGGATCGGCGCCTGGGCCACGGCCGTCGCGGCGGCGGGCTGGGCCGGCTGGCCAGGCGCGGGCCGGACGCCGGAGATGGAGGTCGGGACGGCC
>DASQSO010000475.1:0-3354 GCA_035642335.1 Caulobacteraceae bacterium | reverse complement strand
TCAGATCGGCGCGGGCAAGATTTTGGTCCTCTCCATGCATGCCGAGCCGCTCTATGCCCGCAGGGCTCTGGAAGCCGGCGCGGCGGGCTATGCGAGCAAGAACATCGCGCCGCACGAACTTCTGACGGCCGTGCGCCGAGTGGCGGACGGGCGGCGCTATGTCGAGGCCGAGATCGCCCAGGCCCTGGCCCTCGGCGCCGCCGCCGAGGCTCTCGACGCGCTCAGTGTCCGCGAACTGGAGATCATGCGCCTCCTGGCCGCCGGTTCGAGCCTGGCCGAGATCGCCGCGGCGCTGGGGGTCGGCTACAAGACCGTCGCCAACACCTTGACCCTGATCAAGTCCAAGCTGGGCATGGCCCGCACCGCCGACCTGGTGCGGTTGGCCGTAGACGCGGGAATTTCCTGAAAAAGTCCGCCGAGCCCAGCGCAAAGTCCGTCCAACCCATCATCTCCGTCATGGCCCGGCTCGTCCGGGCCATCCATGATCACCGTCTTGGATCAGTGTCTATGGATCCCCCGCATTCCGCCGCTTCGCGGCTCCAGCGGGGGATGACGGGGTATATTGGGGCAGCCCAAATGAACTCTGCCCTGGCGGCCAAGCCGTCAGATCGACGCCAGACGGACGACCGCATAGATGAAACCAAGGCCGGTCGCGGTTGCTGCGATCGTCGACAGTCGCGGTCTGCGATCGTGGGCGCGGGGCAGCAGCTCGCTGGCGCCAATATAGAGAAAAAAGCCGGCGAAAGCGGCGAGCAGCAGGGCGAGCATGGCCGCCGGGATGGCGATCAGACGGGCCAGGCAAATTCCAATCAGCGGGGCGATGGCGTCGGCGGCAAGCCAGCGCCGGGCTGTCGTCGTCGGCGAGCCGCCGCCAAGACTGAGGGTGACGGTATTGGCGCCATCGACGACGTCATGGGCCAGCACCGCCAAGGCCACGATCGCGCCGGCGGCCGAGGAGATCTGAAAAGCAAAACCGATGCCGAGGCCGTCCATGAGGCTGTGCGCGGTCAGGCTGGCCGGGCCGAGATGGCGCCGGCCCCCCGCCGACCGAGCGCCGAGGATCAGCGTCGCCCGGTCCGCGGCGAGGTAGAGCGCAAAGCCGGCGGCGAGGCTGGTGGTGATCGTCAGCGGCGAAAAATACGGGCCGCCCAGCTCGATGGCCTCGGGCAAGAGGTCGAACAGGGCGACGCCGATGACCGCCCCGCCGCTGAAACCGAGAAAGAGGCTGAGGGCGGAGCGGAATCGCAAGGCCAGGGCGCCGCCAGACGCGGTGGCGACGCCGGTGAGCAGGCCGATGAACAGTATCAGCAGCGGCGCGGTTTGAACCTTCACCCCGGAGCCCTGGAAAGCTCGACGGTCGGCTGAGGCAATGAAGGTCTTCGCCCAGGCTTCATATCGGTCCCCCCGCGGCCGGCCCCTCGTTCATCGTGAACCCAGCGGCGGCTGCCGAAGGCTGGGACGCCTTTCCCTGGTCCGGTAATGTTATAATATACAGATCGGGGAACAATCGGCGATCCGATCGCGAAGGTTCGGGTCCGGGCGCATGCGGGCCAATGCCGGCTCACGGCCGATTGCAGCGGGACCTCCTGGAGGGCCCGGCGGCGATCAACCCGCGCGCGGAGACATGCGTCGACACGATACCCATTCAACCCATCGTGTTCGCGTTATCCTCCGGGCAGTGATGGGTCTGGCTCGCATCGTCGCGCCGGGTCTGCCACCACCTCACCCAGCGTGGGAACCGCGCGCATCTGGCGGGAGCGGACGATGGGCTGGTGACCGTGCATCCCGTGCTGGAACGCGCGCCGGACTTCGCCGCCCTTGGCAGGTCGGAAGGGTCCGGAAGGTTGGCGGGCGCGTCGGAATTTGTCGCGGGCCGGGAACGCACACTTCGGTGACCCATCGCGCGCCGGCGCGCGAATCATCGGAGTCCACGGTCGCGTAACCGGATCTGCTGCAATAGGTATCGTGGCAATCTATTCTGCCGTGCCGGGTCGATCTGGGCGGGCGGCCAGGGAGACGTAAGACCGGCTCGGGCCAGCGCCCGCAATCAGACGGTGAGAGCCGCCGAAATCACCCTCGGACTGGGTTGATCAACCCTACGTCCGTCAACGGACCGCCTGGCGAAACGAAGGATCGGAGGAAACCATGGCGCCCGCGAATCATCCGGATGGCGAGGCCGCTTCGGCGAAGATCACCCAGCGGATTCAAGACCTGGGGGATTGGCGAGGCGAGACCTTGGCTCGTTTGCGCCAGCTCATCCACGACGCGGACCCCGACATCGAAGAGGAGTGGAAGTGGGAGAAGCCGAAATCCCCCGGCGTCCCGATCTGGTCCCATGACGGCATCGTCTGCACGGGCGAATCCTACAAGCAGGTGGTGAAGCTCACCTTCGCTCGTGGCGCCGCCATCGAAGATCCGCACAGGCTGTTCAACTCCAGTCTGGAAGGCAACGTCCGGCGAGCGATCGACTTCCACGAAGGGGAGACGATCAACGCGGCCGCTTTCAAGCAGCTGATCCGCGCCGCTGTGGCCGCTAATGCCGCGGCGCGCGTCGGGCGGGCGGGCAAGAAGGCGTAGGCCCGGCTCAGGCGACCGCCCGCAGCAACTCGCCCGCCACGAGGGCCAGGAACGCAATCTGTCCCAGGCGCAGCGCCGCACGGAAATGCTGGAACTTGCTGCGGCAAATTCCAGCGAGCAGGTGCAGGTGGCGCAGCTGTTCAGCGCGCTCGATCGCCGGGTCGAGGGCGTTCAGCGCCGCGACATAGTCCTCGACCGGCAACCGAAATACCGGCGACTCCCAGAAGATGTGATCTTCGCGTCCTCGCACGATGCGCGGCAACACGGTGGTCAGGGAAAACTGCGACGAGACGAGGAACCCTCCGGCGGCCAGCAGCAGGACGATCTTTGTCAGTGGCCCCAGCAGGCCGCCGAATGCGCCGTGGGTGGGGCGTACGTTGACGATCGTGTCGATGCACACGATCACCATGGCGCCGGTGAAGGCCAGCAGCAGGCCCGCCTTGGTATCGCAAAGGGCGATATTGTCCTGCAGCACCCCCCGCTCGAAATCGGCGAAACGGTTGTGTTCGGACGTCCACTCTCTCGCGGCGGCCGCGCCCCGGCCTGCGGTCATATCTATCCCCAGTCCACTCCGGTCCGGATTGGACAAGCTTGGCCTAGAAAGCCTTACCGACAAATGCGCCCGAGTGAAGCCCCGCTAGCCGCCGATCGCCCCCGGCAAGCGCGACGATAGATCAATTGAGGCCCCGCTGCGCCAGGTACTGGGTGAGCCTTTCCCTAGCGCGCTCGACGCCGGCCGGGTAGCCGGTGAGCGCGTACCAGCGCAGGGCCCAGAGG
>DASQSO010000474.1:0-2193 GCA_035642335.1 Caulobacteraceae bacterium | reverse complement strand
GCCGCCGGCGAAGCTATAGTCGAACTGGTCGTGGATGGTTCCGCCATGCTGGTGGATGACCACGCCCGGAACCGCTTCGGTGATCACCCCGTCATAGGAGAAGACGCCGCGGCCGGAGGTCGGGATGACGATGTGGGCGTGGGCAAGATGGGTGTGGACGCCGGTGCGCCCCGCCGCCTCGGTCCCCGCGAAGCTGATCACATGCTGGAAGTGGGCCAGGCCGTCGGTGGCGACGTCGACGCCGAGGTTCTTGTAGCCGGCCCAGGCGCGGAATTCGCCGATCTCGTAGTCGGCCTCGGCGGCCCGCCGCAGATGGAAGATCGGTCCCGCCGGTAGGGTCAGCCGCCGTCCGGTGATTGGCACGACGGCCTCATCGGTGTGCATCGGAGCCTGCATCGCCAACTCCTTCATCGGGGTCGCGATGGGATGCGCCGACTTTCGCAAGCTGAACAGACCCCTTGTGGCCATTGGCGCCGCCGAACAGCGGACTGCCCGCCGGACAGGCGCCGCAAAGCCAGGGCGGCCCGCCCTTTCCTCAAGTCGGCGTCGGGCTCACATTTCCGAGAACATCCTGCCGCCCTTGGATTTGGAATCCCGCGCCGCCTCGACGATCTGGATGGTCACCGCCTCGCGCGGGGCGGCGAAATGCTTGTGCACCGCCTCGGTGATGTCCTGGCAGAGCGCCTTCTTCTGCTCGGGCGTGCGGCCGGCGACGGCGTAGATGATGACTTCGGGCATGGGTGTGTCCTTTGCGCTGCTGGCCAGGGCTTAGCAAAGGCGCAAACGGTGCGCCATGTTGCACCCAGGGCCGCGCGCGCCTACACCCACGCCCGCGATTCCAACCCCTTGCCTTGAAGGAGCTCGTCCCATGTTCGCCGAGTCAACCGCGCTCGCCCGCGTCAAGCCATCCGCCACCCTGGCGGCGGACGCCAAGGCGCGGGCGCTGAAAGCGGCGGGCAAGGACGTCATCGGCCTGGCCGCCGGCGAGCCCGACTTCGACACGCCGGACAACATCAAGCAAGCGGCCATCAAGGCCATCCGCGACGGCAAGACCAAGTACACCAATGTCGACGGCATCGTTGAGCTGAAGGACGCCATCGTCGCCAAGTTCAAGCGCGAGAACGGCCTCAGCTACGTCCCGGCCCAGGTCAACGTCTCGCCCGGCGGCAAGCCGGTGATCTACAACGCCATGGTCGCCTCGCTGAATCCCGGCGACGAAGTGGTGATCCCGGCGCCCTACTGGGTCAGCTACCCGGACATGGTGCTGCTGGCCGGGGGGACGCCGAAGTTCATCGCCACCAGCGCCGAGACCGGCTTCAAGCTACGGCCGGCCGACCTGGAGGCCGCCATCACCCCGCGCACCCGATGGGTGATGCTGAACTCGCCGTCCAACCCGTCGGGCGCCGCCTATACCCGAGCCGAACTCAGGGCCGTGGCCGACATCTTGCTGCGCCACCCGCGGGTGATGATCCTGACCGACGACATGTACGAGCACCTGGTGTTCGGCGATTTCGAGTTCACCACTATCGCCCAGGTGGAACCGGCTCTGTACGACCGCACCCTGACCATGAACGGGGTCTCCAAGGCCTACGCCATGACCGGCTGGCGCATCGGCTACGCCGCCGGGCCAGAGCCGCTCATTACCGCCATGCGCAAGGTGATGAGTCAGACGACGTCCAATCCTTCGTCCATCTCGCAATGGGCGGCGGTGGAGGCGCTGAACGGGACGCAGGACTTCATCAAGCCGAACGCCAAGCTATTCGAGGAGCGGCGCGACCTGGTGGTCTCGATGCTGAACCAGGCGCAAGGCATGCATTGCCCGACACCGGAGGGGGCCTTCTACGTCTATCCCTCCATCGCCGGCATGATCGGCAAGACCGCGCCAAGCGGCCAGGTCATCGCCACCGACGAGGACTTCGCGGTGGAGCTGCTGGAAACCGAGGGCGTGGCGGTGGTGATGGGCGCGGCCTTCGGCCTGTCGCCCTTCTTCCGCATCTCCTACGCCACCTCCAACGCCAACCTGGAAGACGCCTGCCAGCGGATTCAACGGTTCTGCGCGGCGGTGAAATAGAAGAACCTGGGCTGGCCGCCGCCGTCCTTTTCCGTCATGTATGGACGGCCCCCACCCGGCAAGGGGTTCAAGGCGGTATTTGGCGAAATATCTGGAGCGGTCATGTATCCGGCCTTTGATGC
>DASQSO010000473.1:0-2284 GCA_035642335.1 Caulobacteraceae bacterium | reverse complement strand
GGGCGCATCGTCAACCGCCTAAAAAGAGACGCGGCGACCCTCCGCCAGAGGCCGCTGATATGGCGCGGCTCGATCTCCTTCGTTCGTCGGCTAGCGGCCCGCGCCCCACTAAGCGGGCTCTCCCGCCAGCGGCACATCGAGCGTGATCTCGGAGTAAGGCACGCGCGGAATGCGGGCCTTCCCCTCACCGGCCTCGAACTCCACCAACCCGTACCGCTCCATCGTCCGAAGGGTGCGCGAGACATTGGACGCCGCTCGCCCCGTCCGCTCGGCGAGTTCGTGGACCGATCTGGGGTGCGTCGCCGTGATCGTCGCCAGCAACGCCCGGTTCCGATCGGAGAGCACCTTCGCGAAGCTCTCCATCGACTGAAACCAGACCTTTGGCTCATCCTTCGACGGCTTGTAGTCGCCGCGCGCGATGGCGAGCGTCCTCGCCTTGTAGTCGGCCAGCGATGCGATTCCGATCTTGAGCGTCTTAGTCATGGTCCACTCCTCGTTCCGCGAGCACGGCATAGACCTCGATCCAGAAGTCGGTCAGGAGGCTCGCGGCGTCCTGGTAGTCGTATGGCCGCACGGTGCGCCGCCGGTGTTTGTGATCGTGCGCGGCCTTCCTTGAACGCGCCGCGGGGCCGCGTTGAGCCGCGACCCGATGGGCGTTGTCGAAGCCGACCAGGCGCTCGCCGGATTTCGCATGGAGGGTGAGCGAGTAGCTCAGCCCATGCGGCCGTTCCTCGGTCTCCGGTACGCGCGTCACGATGAACTTCACCCAGTGACCGCCGTCGTCGATGACGAAGACCTCGCCGTCGAGATCCAGCAGCGTATCAAGGCTCCGATCCCTATCTATCACACACTCATACTATCACACACTCATCATAAAAACCAATCCATGCATTTGGCCGGCACGACCTCAGTTCGCCATAGCTTGCGGAGGGGTGAGCCGGCGAATACCCTATCCTCATTATGAAGGCCCACGCTCGCTCATAAGCGCCGCGGTTACCGCCGGCCCGCCTGCGTCGTCGTCGCGATAGCGGCGGCGCAACTTCCAGATCATTGCGCGCCGGACCGCCCCTGAAGGGCCGCGTCTTCGCGCCTCATTGCGAGAGCGTCATGCCTTCCAACAGCCACACCCGCGTCAACCGCTATGGAGCGATCGCCGCGGAGATCTACGATATCGACAAGCCGATCGGCGCGCTGCCCGACACGGCCTTCTATCTGGACCGTCTGTCGGCGATCGACGGGCCGATCCTGGAGCCGGCCTGCGGCACCGGGCGCACCCTCGCGCCGCTGCTGGACGCCGGCCATGAGGTGACCGGGTTCGACGCCAGTCCCGACATGCTGGAGCGCTGCCGGGCCAGGTGCGCCGCGCGGGGCCATGCGCCGGGCCTCGGCCAGCAACGGTTCGAGGACTTCCGCTATGACGAGCCTTTCGCCGCGATCATCGTGCCGGTCGGGACGTTCACCTTGATCGACGACTTCGCCGTCGCGATGGCGGTGCTGCGGCGATTCTGGAGACATCTGCGGCCCGGCGGCCTGGTCATGCTGGACATCGAGCCCTTGGAGTTCCTGGCCGCCTCCAGGCATCAGGACCGGCGGAGCTGGACGACGCCGACCGGCGATCTGCTGACCCTCGAGGGCGCCCGCGTCGCCACCGACTGGCTGGGCCAGAAGGCGACGGCCAATCTGCGCTATGAGCGGTGGCGCGACCATGTGCTCGTCGAGACCCACCTGGAGCCGATGTCGCAGCGCTACTGGGGCGCGGACGAGTTCGCCCTCGCGCTCGCCGCCGCCGGCTTCGGCGAGATCAAGGTCGTGGGAAATTACGACCGCCGGCGCGCGCCGCGTCCGGGAGATCGAACCCTGACCTTCGAGGCGGCGCGGGTTTAGGTCACGGGGCCGGGCTTGACTCAGGCGGAGGCCCGCTCCGGGTCGCCGGCTACCAGACGCCCGCACTCCAGCCAGGCCGCCAGCGCCGGGCTGAACTCGAACTTCACTTTCGCCTCATATGCGGCCAGGTCCTCAGCCGTCAGCACGTCCTTCCAGCGACCGTTGACGCCTTTGTGGAGGAACCTCTGGGCCCCGCCGTCCCAGGTGGCCTCGGCGCCGGGCATCAGCTGCGCGCCCTGCTCGCGCATGGCGTCGAAATGGGCGGCCACAACAATCTCGGCCATGGTCGGCGCCGGCAGCTCGATCTCCAGGAACCGCGCGATGCGGCCGATTTCGCCGGCGAGATCGGCTTTCATGTCGGCGTAGTGGACCAGAAGCATATTCGTGTCGCACCGCGCCG
>DASQSO010000472.1:0-3829 GCA_035642335.1 Caulobacteraceae bacterium | reverse complement strand
GGCGTTCGGCCGGCGACCGGCTGGCGGCGGCTGTCGAGGCCGAGCTCGCGCCGCTGAAACTGGAAAAGGCCCGCTTCCGCGTCGCCGTCGAGCCGCTGGCGGAGGATCGCGCCGGGCCATCGGGCGCCGACCGCGCCGCCTTCGAAGTCTCGACCATCCCCGGGGCCCCCTTCGGCGCCCTGGACGCCATCGCGTCGGGCGGCGAACTGGCCCGCTTCGCCCTGGCGCTGAAAGCCTCCCTCGCCGGCCGCGGGAGCAAAGGCCTTGGGCAGGCCCAGCCGCTGATGATCTTCGACGAGGTCGATCAGGGGGTCGGCGGCGCCGTCGCCGACGCAGTCGGCCTGCGACTGAAGCGGCTGGCGGCCGAGGCGCAAGTCGTGGTCGTCACCCATTCGCCCCAGGTCGCCGCCCGCGCCGACGCCCATTGGCGCGTCCTGAAGCTGGGCGAGGGCGACAGGCTCCGCTCCGGCGTCGAAGCCCTGCATCCTAGCGACCGCGAAGAGGAAATCGCCCGCATGCTCTCCGGCGCCGCCACCACCGACGCCGCCCGAGCGGCGGCGCGGGCGCTGATCAGGGGCTAGGTGAGCAGCGGCGCGACACGCGTCCGGCGAGGTAAGACCGACAGGAGTCAGTTCCGCTACAGCCTTGCCGCGCGAAGTGATGGTGATCCGCGCGCCATGCCGCGCCGCGCGCAGGAGCTTGGAGAAGGTGCGATTGGCCTCGGCGGCGGTGACGGTTAGACTGGCGCGATGCATAATCATGACCGTAGCGACCTGGCGGATAAACCCAAGTCGCGAATTCCTGGTCACATATTTCCGCATCCCCGCATGCGCGGGGATGAGCGGATTTAAAACAGCCGCATGCCGAAACCCGTCGCAGACCTGACCGAGGCCGAGGCTGTCGACGAGCTGACTCAGCTCGCCGACCAGATCGCCGCCAACGACATCCGCTATTTCCAGGACGACGCGCCCAGCCTGTCCGACGGTGACTATGACGCGTTGAAGCGCCGCAACGGCGAGATCGAGGCCCGGTTTCCACATCTGGTGCGGGAGAATTCCCCGTCCCTGCGCGTCGGCGCCGCCCGCGCCGAGGCGTTTTCGCCGGTCGAACACGGCACGCCGATGCTGTCGCTGGACAACGCCTTTTCCGACGAAGACGCCGTCGAGTTCGACGCCCGCGTCCGCCGTTTCCTTCGGCTGGGCGACGAGGTGGTCGCCTATACCGCCGAGCCGAAGATCGACGGCCTTTCCGCCTCGCTGCGTTACGAGAAGGGGGTGCTGGTCCAGGGCGCCACCCGCGGCGACGGGCGGGTGGGGGAGGACGTCACCGACAACCTGCGCACCATCGGCGAGATCCCGCACCGGCTGAAGGGCTCCGGCTGGCCGGACCTGATCGAGGTGCGCGGCGAGGTCTATTTCGGCCACGACGACTTCGCCGCCCTGAACGCCTCCGCCGAAGCCTCCGGCCAGCGCACCTATGTCAACCCGCGCAACGCCGCCGCCGGTTCGCTGCGGCAGATCGACGCCAAGATCACCGCCTCCCGCCGCCTGCGCTTCTTCGCCTATGCCTGGGGCCTGCTCAGCGCGCCGTTCGCCGAGACCCAGTGGCAGGCGCTGGCGGCGTTCAAGGCCTGGGGCTTCGCCGTCACGCCACAGGCGGCGCGGGTCGAGAGCGCGGAGGGCCTCCTGAAGGCCTATGCGACCATGGAGGCGCTCAGGCCGAAGCTCAGTTTCGACATCGACGGGGTGGTCTACAAGGTCGACCGGCTGGACTGGCAGGGCCGGCTGGGTTTCGTCTCCCGCTCGCCGCGCTGGGCGGTGGCGCGCAAGTTCCCCGCCGAACAGGCCCGCACCGTCCTTACGGCCATCGACATCCAGGTCGGCCGCACCGGCGCGGTGACCCCGGTGGCGCGGCTGCAACCGGTCACCGTCGGCGGCGTGGTGGTCGAGAACGCCACCCTGCACAATGCCGACGAGATCGCCCGCAAGGACCTGCGCATCGGCGACACGGTCATCGTCCAGCGCGCCGGCGACGTGATCCCGCAGATCATCGGCCCGGTCTTGGAAGAGCGGCCGGCGGACGCCCAGCCGTTCGAATTCCCCACCCATTGCCCGTGCCCGCTGGCGACGCCCCTGGCGCGCGAGACCACCGCCTCCGGAGCGGAGACGGTGGTGCGCCGCTGCACCGGCGAATTCGCCTGCCCGTTCCAGCGCGTCGAGCACCTGATTCACTTCGTCTCGCGCCGCGCCTTCGACATCGAGGGCCTCGGCGTCAAGCAGCTGCAGGCCTTTTTCGACGAGGGCCTGATCACCGAGCCGGCCGACATCTTCCGCCTGGCGCGCAACCAGGCCGCCCTGGCCGTGCTGCTCGAGCGCGACGGATATGGCGAGGCCTCGGTGGCCAACCTGGTGCGCGGCATCGAGGCACGGCGCTCGATCCCGCTGGACCGCTTCATTTATGGCCTCGGCGTCCGCCACATCGGTGAGACCACGGCGGTGACCATGGCGCGCGGCTATCTGACCGCGGCCGCCTTCCTGGAGGCCATGGATCGCGTCGCCGAGCGCGATCCCGAGGCCATCGCCGAGCTGGACGCTCTCGACCAGGTCGGCGGGGCGGTGATCGAGGCGGCGGCGGCCTTCTTCGCCGAGGATCATAACCGCAAGATGGTCGCCAACCTGGTCGACCAGCTGGACATCCTCGACGCCGAGGCGGCGAAGACCGACACTGCCGTCGCCGGCAAGACCGTGGTCTTCACCGGGTCGCTCGAGCGCCTGACTCGCGACGAAGCCAAGGCCCAGGCCGAGGCCCTGGGCGCCAAGGTCTCCTCCTCGGTGTCGAAGAAGACCGACATCGTCGTCGCCGGCCCGGGCGCCGGCTCGAAGCTGAAGACGGCCGTGGACTTCGGCCTGCAGGTCCTGACCGAGGATGAATGGCTGGCGCTGATCGCTGGAACCCTCGCCCCGCAAAGCGGGGAGAGGGCCTAGAGGCAAGTCTGATCGCGCGTTGATAGGCGGCGCGCTGCTCTGGCTCGGACGGACGCCGGACGAGGCTTGGATCGCCGCCAGGCCGACGCCCTTATCTGAGCCTTATGGTCACGCCCGATGGGCCAAGCGTCAATTTCACGCCTTGGGAGGTCGATTGGGCGTTGATGTCGACACCGGCGCCATTGCTCATGCTGGTGGCGCCGGCGCCCACCCCGACCGTCGCCGAGGCCTCCCCGGCGGCATAGGTGCCCTCGATGTCTCTCAGCCGGTGCAGGTGATAGACCGAACCCCTGGCGGAATAGCTGTGCGCACCGATCGTGCCGACCGTGATGCCGCTCACGTCCAGCGGGTAGTTATGACCCCTGTAGTGGAGCACTCCTCTGCCCCAGCTCACGCCGGCGATGAACCCCGCCGATCCACCGCTGAATCTGATGGTCGCGTCCGGTCTGTCCGCGAATGCAGGCGACGCCACAGCGCTCGCCAGGACGGCGGCGATCAGACCCTTGCGAAGTGTTTCTGATGTCATGGATTATCCCCTAGGGTTAGGGCGTTCGCGCGCGCGAACGCCCTCCATCAGCCGTGATGGCGCCTGCACAACGCACGGCGAAGCTAGAGGTTGCGTATATTCCCTATAGCGGCGCGCAGGCTTCTTTCAGCCAGGCGGCGACGTCGGGCGGGACCAGGGGGCCGATCACGGCCAGCACGCGGGCGTGGTAGGCGTCCAACTGTTCGATCTCCTCAGGCGTGAGCAGGACCGAGTCCACCAGCCACCGGTCGATCGGCGCCAGGGTCAGGGTTTCGAAGCCCAGCATCGGCCGCTCGCCGCCCGGGATGGGGGCGGCTTC
>DASQSO010000471.1:0-5060 GCA_035642335.1 Caulobacteraceae bacterium | reverse complement strand
GCGTGGTTGGGCTGTTCGCGGCGCGCGGCTACAATATCGAGAGCCTGACCGTCGCCGAGACCGACCGGGCGGCGCACACCAGCCGCGTCACCATCGTCACCCGCGGCACCCCGCACGTGCTGGGCCAGATCGAGGCTCAGCTGAAGAACATGGTCCAGACCCGCTACGTCCAGGACGTCAGCCGCGACCCGAACGGGGTCGAGCGCGAGCTGGCCCTGGTCAAGGTACGCGGGACCGGCGCCGACCGGGTCGAGGCGCTGCGCCTGGCCGACATCTTCCGCGCCCGGGTGATCGACACCACCTCGCAAAGCTTCATCTTCGAGATCACCGGCGCCCCGTCCAAGGTGGACAAGTTCACCGACCTGATGCGGCCGCTCGGTCTGGTCGAGGTCTCGCGCACCGGCGTGCTTTCCATCGAACGCGGCGCGGAGACGCTCTGATGCCTGAATTCCGTGACGTTGATGTTGGCGACCTCAAACTGCGCTGCGCCATTGAGGGTAAGGGGCCGCTGGTGGTCATGGTGCATGGCTTTCCGGAGTCCTGGTACTCGTGGCGACACCAGATCGGGCCGATCGCCGAGGCCGGTTTCACCGCCTGCGCCATCGACGTGCGCGGCTACGGCGGCTCGGACAAGCCGCACCCGGTCGAGGCCTATGCCATGGAGCACATGGTCGCCGACGTCGCCGGGCTGATCGAAGCCCTCAGCCCCGAAGCGCCGGCGGTGATCATCGGCCACGACTGGGGCGCGCCGATCGTCTGGAACACCGCCCTGACCCGCCCCGACCGGGTCCGCGCCGTGGCCGGTCTGTCTGTGCCGTATCTGGGCGTGGCGACCCGCTCGTTCCGCGAGGTGTTCGAGGAGGCCTTCACCGCCCGCGGCCGCTTCTTCTACCAGCAGTATTTCCAGGCCGTCGGCGTCGCCGAGGCGGAACTGGAAGCCGACGTGCGCAATTCGCTGCGCCGCTTCTACTACGCCATCAGCGGCGAGGCGCCGGACGGAACCTGGCCCAACGACAAGCCGGTTGGCGCGCGCCTGCTCGACCGCCTGCCCGACCCAGATCCTTTCCCCGCCTGGCTGACCCCGGCGGACCTGGACTATTTCGTCGGCGAGTTCGAGGCCTCCGGCTTTCGCGGGCCGCTCAACCGCTATCGCAACCACGACGCCGACTTCATCTATCTGCAGGAATTCGCCGGCCGCCGCATCACCCAGCCGGCCCTGTTCATCGGCGGTGAGCGCGACCTGGTGCTGACGATGATGGGCCGGCGCGACATCGTCGCGGCCATGAAGGCCGAGATCCCCGACCTGCGCGGCGCGGACATCCTGCCCGGCTGCGGCCACTGGACCCAGCAGGAGCGGCCGGCCGAGGTGAACACGCGGCTGCTGGCCTGGCTCGGCGGCCTCTGACGGCGTGAAGCGGCGGGAGTGCTGGACGCCGCCTAGCCAGGGTTGATACTCAAGGTCCCATGAGCGCGTTCGACGGGATCCGGGTTCTCGACTGCTCTCAGGGTCTCTCCGGGCCCATGGCCGCCATGCTGCTGGCCGATTTCGGCGCCGAGGTGCTGAAGCTCGAACCGCCCGAGGGGGATCGGGCGAGCGCCGCGCCCGGTTTTGTCGCCTGGAACCGCAACAAGCACCGGCTGACCCTCGATCTGGCGACGGAGCGAGCGCGCTTCGATGAACTGCTGGCCGGCGCCGACGTCGCGATGTTCGACCACGGCCCGACCGCCCTCGCCAGCCTGGGCCTCCAGGCCGAGACGCTGACGGCGGCGAACCCGCGGCTGATCCATCTCTGGGTCCCGCCCTACGGGACCAAGGGGGGGTGGAGCGACCTGCCGGCCCACCACGCCAGCCTGACCGGGCTGTCGGGCGCGGCTTTCCGGCAGGGCAGCTATGCCGACCAGCCGATCTGGCACGTCGCGCCGCTGGTGCAATATGCCCAGGCGACTCTGGCCGCGGCGGCGGCCGCGGCGGCGCTGCTGGAGCGATCGGCCAGCGGCCTTGGCCAGGCGGTGGTGGTCAGCGGCCTGCACGCCATGGCCGAGACCGCCTGTCCGCTCGGCGCCCTGGGTGGCGGCGACCGGGGCGGCGGCCATCCCCTGGGCGGCGGCGCCAGCTACCGTCTGTATCAGTGCGGCGACGGCCAGTGGCTGTTCCTCGGCACGCTGTTCTCGCACTTTTTCGCTCACGCATTGGAGGCGCTGGACCTGACCTATGGCGAGGCCTGGGACATCGGCTCGGCGATCCAGGATAAGCTGCTGAGCGGTCCTCGCGACCACTGGCTGGCGCTGTTCCGCGAGCACGACGCGCCGGCGGGACCTGTCGATCGGCGCGCCGACTGGCTGATGAGCGACATCGTCAGGGCGAACGAGCTGGGCGTGGTGCTGAACCATCCGATCCTTGGCCCGGTGGAGATGCCGGGCGTGCTGGCCCGGCTGGAGGCGACGCCGGGATCGGTGCGCCATTTCACCCGGGACGCGACGCCGGAACGGCTGACGGCGTTCGCCGCGGCCCACGCATCCTCTCCGATCGCCGACGCCAAGCGGCCGGTCCTGCCGCTGGCGGGCGTCCGCGTGCTGGACCTCGGCACCGTGGTCGCCGGGGCCTATGCGGGGACCATCCTGGCCAATTTCGGGGCCGATGTCGTCAAGGTCGAGCCGGCCGATGGCGACCCGTTCCGCTCCGGCGGGCCCGGCTTCATGAACTACAACCGCGGCAAGCGCGGCCTGGGGGTCAATCTGAAACGGCCCGAGGGCCGTGCGCTGTTCCTCGACCTGGCCAGGACCGCGGACGTGGTGCTGGACAACTATCGGCTGGGGGTGCGCGAGCGGCTGGGCATCGACTATGCGGCGCTGAGGGCGGTGAACCCGCGCATCGTCTCCTGCTCGGCCAACACCTATGGCTCGCGGGGGCCGGACGCGCGGCTGCCGGGGTTCGATCCGCTGTTGCAAGCGCGCAGCGGCATGATGGCGGCGCAAGGGGGCGAGGACGGCGAGCCGGTGTTTCACACCATCCCGATCAACGACGTCGCCACCGCCGCCCTGACCGCCTTCGCCATCATCGCCGCCCTGAACGCGCGCGAGATCACCGGCGAGGGGCAGAACGTCGAGACCAGCCTGGCGGCGGCCAGCACCCTCTATCAGTTCGGCGAGCTGACGACCTATGCGGGCCGGCCGCCGTGCCCGGACGGCTCGCGCGATTGCGTCGGGTTCACGGCGCTCGATCGCTATTACCGCTGTTCGGACGGCTGGCTGACCCTGGCCTGCACGGCGCCGGGCCATTTCGCTGCCCTGGCCGGCGCCCTCGATCATCCGGAATGGCGCAAACGCTGGGACGGCGAAGCGGCCCTGGTCGAGCCGCGCGACGGGGCGCTGGCCGAGGCGCTGGCGGCGGCGTTCCGCCAGCACGGCCGCGACGAGGCGGTGCTAGCCCTGACCGATGCCCGGGTCCCGACGCTTCCCGTCATGCGCGGCGATGAGGTGCAGCGGACCGAGTTCTTCTGGGAGAACGGCTATTTCGATCTGCACGCCCATCCCTATTACGGCGAACTGATCGCCAGCCGCGGCTTTGCCGAATTCAACGGCGCGCCGGCGCGGTTCGACCGGCTGCATCCCGAGCTCGGCGAGCACGGCGTCGAGGTGCTGACCGACTACGGCATTGCGCGCGAGCGGATCGTCGAACTGGCCGGGGCGCGGGTGATCTTCCGCGGGTGAGCGGGCGGCAGCCGGCTTCAAGGTTCCTGCCGCACCACCGGCGCGATCCAGCCCTCTTCCAGGCTCTTGGCCGGGTGAGAGGCGGTCACTTGGCCCATGAAGCTCGGCGGCATCAGGTCGTAGCCCAATAGCCGCCGCAGCGCCGGCGACATGCGCCGCACCCGGTCCTTCGGGACCCCGAGATAGAAGTTCTCCTGCGTCCGCGCCCAGGGCTCGCAATACTGGTTGGTGAAGGCCATGCGCGGGGTGTCGCCGCGATTGGCGCCGGCGCCGTGGACCAAGGTGCCCGGAAAGACCGCGATGGCGCCGGCCGGCATCTCCAGCGAAAATGCTGTCTCCAGCGCCGGATGGCGACGGCCGGCCTGGCGCGCCTGGTAGAAATCGGTGAGTTCGGCGGTGCTCCACCGGTGGGTGCGCGGCAGAATCACCGTGCCGCCGTTTTCGGCGGTGAAGGCGTCTATGGCGCCGATGACGCTGATGCTGATCGCCGGCCTGGGGCGCGGAACCGGATAGAAGCTGTCGTCGGTGTGCAGCGACTGGGCGACCTCGCCCGGATAGATGTCGATGGCGTGGCTGGCGCTGAGCAGATAGCCGGGACGTAAGTAAGCGTCGAGGATGGTCAGCAGCCTCGGATCGGCGGTGATGTCCTCGAACACCTCGCCGCGGGCGACCATGGTGTAGACCCGCTCGGTGGTCCGCCCCTCGAACGGGTTGCGGCCGCGATAGGCGCCCAGATACGGCGCCATGCCGGCCCGGAACGCGGCCAGCTGACTCGCATCGAGGAAATCCTCGACCACGGTGTAGCCATCCTCGCGCATCCGCTTGATGTGCGAAGCGGCATCGAAGCTGTTCAGGACCGGCGCCCGCGCTGAAACGGCCAACCTGAGCCTCCATCGTCATGTTCTGTCCATATTGTACCACAGGCTCGGGCCGGGCGGATCGGGCCATGGCCGGCCTCATCAGCGCACCGCGGCGCAAGTCGTTCTTCAATCGGCAAGGGATCGGGCCTATATAGGTCGGGTACGGATTTCGGTCCGGACTATGGAGATAAACGCGCGTGCAATAAGCGGACTGGACCCGGGTGCGATTCCCGGCGGCTCCACCAATTCCTTCTCCCGCGTTATCGGCGGGGAATCACGGGGCCGATCAGCATCGACAGACGTCTAAAGGCGTTGCTTTCTCTCGGCCTAGCCCACCGTTCCGGGCCTTAAACTAACTGCGAACGATAACTTCGCTCCAGAGTACGCCCTCGCCGCGTAATGCGGTGCGGTCGTATTCGACCTAAAGCCCTAGTGTCTTAGCAGCGCCAGGCGGGGCCCGGAGGGCGCCTGGCAACAGAAGCCCTCCAC
>DASQSO010000470.1:0-8066 GCA_035642335.1 Caulobacteraceae bacterium | reverse complement strand
GCGTCGGCGAGCTTTCGGGTGGGCAGCGTCTCGGCCACCGACCAGATGCTGCGGCCCTTGGCGATGGCCGCCTGACCTTCGGTGCCGTTGATCGGGTCCGGCGTCGCCTTCTCGGCGGCGTCGATCGCGGCGGCGAATCGTTTCAGCGCCAGGTGCTGTGCCGCGACGTCGGCGGCGTAAGGCACCTTCTCCTTTACCGGTGAGCCGAAGGTCTTGTCGATGTCCACCAGATCCGGCAGCACCTTGGTATAAATGGTCAGGTACTCGTCGGTCGCGCCGTAGCACCAGTTGACGAAGCCGTAGTCGTCGGTCGGCGCACCGGGCGGGATGTCCTCGGTCTCGTGAGACGCGACGACCGGATTAGGATCGGCCGGCGGCGCCGTCGCGGGCTCGGCGGCCAGGATCGACAGCGCCATCAGAGCAACCAGAGACATGGTCTAGAGCGTCCTTGTTCGGCCTGGCGGCGCTGCGGCGGGACCGAACCCGCCGCCCCCGGGGGTCTCGATCTCGATGGCGTCGCCGGGCTTGAGGTTGAGCGAAAAACAGCCCGGCAGGTCCTTTACCGCGCCTGTCGCCTCAAGCAAGCGCTGTCGGCCGGCAAGGGCCGCGCCGCCACCGGCCAGGCCCTGCGGCCGATGTTCGCGGCGGGTCGAGAGCAGCGCCACTTCGCTCGGCTCCAGAAAACGGATGCGGCGAATCGCCCCGTCGCCGCCAGCCAGGGCGCCGTCGCCGCCGGAGCCCTTGCGGACCGCGAACGCCTCGACGCATACCGGAAAGCGACGCTCGAGGATCTCGGGATCGGTCAGGCGGGAGTTGGTCATGTGGGTGTGGACGGCGCTGGCGCCGGGCGCCGAGCCACTCGCGCCCGCCCCGCCGCACAGGGTCTCGTAGTATTGCCGCGCCGTGTCGCCGAAGGTGAGGTTATTCATCGACCCCTGGGCGTTGGCCATCACCCCCAGCGCCGCGTAGAGGGCGTCGACGACGTGCTGGCTGGTCTCGACATTGCCGGCCACCACCGCCGCCGGCGCGCGCGGCGCCAGCATCGAGCCGGCGGGTGTGACGACCTTCAGCGGTTTGAGACAGCCGGCGTTCAGCGGGATATCGTCGTCGACCAGGGTGCGGAAGACATAGAGCACCGCCGCATCGACGATGGCCGAAGGCGCGTTGAAATTGGACTTAAGGACGCCGCTGGTTCCGGTGAAGTCGACCGTGGCCGATCCGTTGGCGGCGTCGACCTCGATCGCGACGACGATCTCGCCGCCCCCGTCCATCGGGACCCGCGCCGCGCCGTCGCGCAGCCGGCCGATGGCGCGGCGGACGCTGGCCTCGGCATTGTCCTGCACGAAGCCCATGTAGCGGGCGACCTGCGCGGCGCCGTAAGATTCGATCATCGCCCGCACCGCCGCGGCGCCCGCCTCGCAGGCGGCGATCTGCGCCTTCAGATCGGCCAGGTTCTGGCTTGGATTGCGCGCCGGCCAGGGCCCGGCGGTCAACACCGCGTGGGTCTCGTCCTCCAGGAACCGGCCATCGCGCATGATCGGCAGGGCGTCGAGCATGACGCCTTCCTCGTCAATGGTGTGCGAGAACGGCGGCATGGAGCCGGGCTGGACGCCGCCGACGTCGGCGTGGTGACCGCGCGCCGCGACATAGAACTCCGGCCGCTCGCCGGCATCGCGGAAGATCGGCATGACCACGGTGATGTCCGGCAGGTGGGTGCCGCCAGCGAAGGGGTTGTTCAGCGCAAAGGCCTCGCCCGGCTTCAGATCCGGGTGGCGTTCGGTGACGGCGCGGACGCTGGCGCCCATTGAGCCCAGGTGCACCGGCATGTGCGGCGCATTGGCCACCAGGCCGCCGCCGGCGTCGAACAGGGCGCAGGAGAAGTCCAGGCGCTCCTTGATGTTAATCGAGTGAGCTGTGCGTTCCAGCGCCGCCCCCATGGCCTCGGCCACGCCCATGAAGCGACAATTGAACAGTTCCAGAGTCACCGGATCCACGGTCTGGTCCAGCACCGCCGCGGCCCGCCCGCCCAGCCGGCGCAGGCGGATCAGCCCGTCGGCCGCCAGCTCGGCGCGCCATCCCGCCGCCACCGCGATCTGGGTGTCGCCGCGCACGATCAGGACGGGACCTTCGACCGGATCGGTCATCGATTCGGCGGCGACCACCGCGGCGGTCGCGGCAGCGCCTGGGCCGGCGGCCGACTCGTCCGAAACGGGCGGTTTGTGATCCTCACCGGCCTCGCCTTCGACTTCGACGCCAGCGATCAGAATGGCCAGCGTCGGCTCGACAAAGCCGAACAGGCGGCGATGGGCGGCCTCGAACGCGGCCCGGATGGCCGCCGGCGACTCGAATGGGACCGGAAGTTCGGCATCGGCGCCGTCATAGCGCAGCCGCAGCCGGCGGCTGATGGCGTCCGGTGCGGCGCCCTGCGCCGAGAGGTCCACCCTCGCCTCGCCTTCCAGCCGATCGGCCAGGTGCATGGCGACGCTCAGCCCCTCCCGATCCAGCCGCCTCTCCAGGCCGGCGCGTCTCAGGCTGCGCATGCGCGCCTGGCCGATGCCCCAGGCCGAAAGCAGGCTCGCATAGCGCGGCGATAGCACCTCGTCGCAGCCGAGCGCCTCGGCGACCCAGCAGGCGATCTGTCCCGCCGCGCCGCCGAACGCCACCAGGGCATGGCCGCGCGGATCGAAGCCGCGCTCGGTGGAGATGCGCCGGATGGCCTGGGCCGCCTGCTCGACCGCCACCGCGATGAACCCCTCCGCCGCCGCCTCGGTGCTGGCCGCGCCCATGGCAGTCGCCAATTCCTCAAGTCGCGCCCACGCCGCCGTCACGTCCAGCGCCTGGTCCTGGCCAGGCCCGAACACCGATGGAAAGCTCGTCGCATCGATGCGGCCAAGCACCAGGTTGGCGTCGGTGATGGTCGCCGGCCCGCCGCGCCCATAGGCGGCCGGTCCCGGATCGGCCCCGGCGCTGCCTGGCCCGACCCGCGCCCGCAACCCGTCGAAGGCCAGGATCGAGCCGCCGCCCGCGGCCACGGTCTCGACGTCCAACATGGGGCTACGCAGGCGCACGCCGGCGACCCTGGCCGTGTCGCGCCGCTCCAGCGCCCCGGCGAAGCGGCAGACGTCGGTGGAGGTGCCGCCCATGTCGAAGCCGAGCACCGCCTTGGCGCCCTCGGCCTCGGCCGTCCGCGCCACGCCGACCACGCCGCCGGCCGGGCCGGAGACCACCGCGTTGCGGCCGCGAAAGGCTTCGGCGCGCACCAAGCCGCCGGCCGAGGTCATGAAATAGAGCGCCGCCCCGCCGACAGCCTCGGCCAGCCGCCGAACATAGGCCTGGACCACCGGCGTCAGATAGGCGTCGGCGACGGTGGTCTCGGCGCGGGGAACGTAACGCGGCGCTGGCGAGACCTGATGCGACAGGGCGACGAAGTCGAACCCAGCCGCCCGCGCGATCTCGCCGGCCTTGAGCTCGTGGGTGGGGTTCAGATCGGCGTGCAGGAAGGCGATGGCCGCAGAGGTGAACCCCTCGGCGACGGCCGCCTGCAGCCTCACGGCCAGGGCCGCGCCGTCGAGCGCGCGCAACACGGCGCCGGCGGCGTCCAGTCGCTCATACGCCTCCACAACGCCGGCATAGAGTGGCTCGGGCTTGACGATGTCGAGGGCGAAGAGGCTGGGCCGGGTCTGATCGCCGATGATCAGGGCGTCGGCGAATCCCTCGGTGGCGACGAATAGGGTGCGCGCGCCCTTGCGCTCTAGGAGCGCGTTGGTCGCCACCGTGGATCCGAGCTTGATCGCCCCCACCCGGGCGGCCGGAAACGGCGAGCCAGCCGAGACACCCAGCATGCGCCGCATGCCCTCGACCGCCGCGTCGGCATAGGCCGGCGATACGGACAACAGCTTCAGCGTCGAAAGCCGCCCGTCGCCGCGCCGTCCGATCACGTCGGTGAAGGTGCCGCCCCGGTCGATCCAGAAGTCGAAGCTGTCAGGTCCGCGCGTGGTCATATCCTCGTGATCTGGCCTCCACGGACCGATCCTTAGCGGCTTGCCCCGCGTATTGGCAGAGCATCTCCGGGTGAGCTGAACCGGTTGACGAAACGTCCGTTTAGGGCGGACATAAGGATTAACATTCATGGCCGCGACGAAAGAGAAGGCGATGGAACGATTGTCGGGTGGCCGCATGCCCCTGATCAACGTGGCGTGGAAGCCGCTGGCCTGGGTCGGCGGCGTCATCGCCACCGTCTGCGCCGCCGCCGTCGCCGCTGTGCTCGCCGTGGTCTTCGCCGCCAGCCTGGTGGTCATCGCCTTGATGGCCGCCGTCCTGCTGGTCTTCGCCGGCCTGGCGCTGCGGGCGCGGCGGACCATGCGCCGCCAGACCAGCGACGTCATCGAGGCTCGCCATCTGGGCGGCGGCTCCTGGGTCGCCTACGGCTGGGACCAGCACGGCCGCTAGGGCCGATCCTCAAAAGCGCCCGATGCGGTTCATCGACGCGCCTTCACCGAATTTCGACGCCCGCACCGCACCGCCGGACATGGTGCTGCTGCACTATACCGGCATGGCCACCGGCCAAGAGGCGCTGGCCCGGCTGCGCGACCCCGAGGCCAAGGTTTCCGCCCACTACCTGATCGAGGAGGACGGCCGCGTCTTTGCCCTGGTCGCGGAGGAACGGCGCGCCTGGCACGCCGGCGTCTCCTTCTGGCAGGGGATGCGCAACCTGAACGGGGTCTCCATCGGCGTCGAGATCGTCAATCCCGGCCATGACTGGGGCTATCGGCCGTATCCGGAGGTGCAGATCGCCGCGCTGATCGACCTGCTGACGGGCGTCCGCGAGCGCTGGGACGTCGCCGACGGCCGCATCGTCGGCCATTCCGACGTGGCGCCCGACCGCAAGATCGATCCGGGTGAGCTTTTCCCGTGGAAGCGCCTGGCCAAGGCCGGTTTCGGCCTCTGGGCCGAGCCGCCCCCCGCCCCCGGCGCGCCCTTGGCGATCGGCGAGGAGAGCACGGCGGTCTTCGCGCTGCAGGCCGGCCTGACCCGGCTTGGCTATGACAGCGCGCCCTCCGGCCGCTACGACGAGGCGACCGCGACCATTGTCTCGGCCTTCCAACGCCACTGGCGCCCTGACCGCATCGATGGCGCCGCCGACGGCGAGACCCGCGCCCGGCTGATGGCGCTGCTGCGCGCGGCGTGACGACGACAACCGGACGCCGATGTGGGGGGCTTGCTCTCCAGCTTGACCCTTCCACCCTTCCGCCCCACCCTGGAACAGGATCAGACGGCCGGGCGGTCGCTCTCGCCCTCAAAAGCGGGAGAGGAAAGTCCGGGCTCCACGGTGAAAAGGCGGCGGATAACACCCGCCGGGGGCGACCCCAGGGATAGCGCCACAGAAAGCAAACCGCCAACCCCGTGTTCGCACGGGCGGCAAGGGTGAAAGGGTGGGGTAAGAGCCCACCGCGGACCCGGCGACGGGGACGGCATGGCAAGCCCCGCCTGGAGCAAGACCGAATAGGGACAACGCGCCGGAGTTTACTCCGGCAGGGCATCTCCGGCCCGAGTCGTCCGGGTAGGTCGCGAGAACCGGTCCGCGAGGATCGGTCCAGAGGAATGGCCGCCGCGTCCCGCGCAAGCGGGGCGGCACAGAACCCGGCTTACAGGCCGTCTGATCCCGCCGCCTTCGCTATACTTTTAGAGTTCTCTTTATGTTCTGTAGATAACTGGATTTCATTCGCGATTTGGCGCTGCGACATCTTTGATTTTGCAGTCGGAAGGCAGCTTGAGGCATTGTGAGGCAGTCAATCCCATGTTAACCCAATCGCACTGGGATGAGCCTGTTTGCGAGTCTCGGTTCGAGGCGTCGGGGGCTGAGGGGCCGGTCGCGCCGTGGGGACTTGGGGCGAAGTGTTCTATTCGACCTTCGAAAAGCCATTGGACGCCAAGCGTCGCATCGTCGTGCCGCAGGAATTCCGCGCGCTCGCGGCGGGGCCGTTTGACGGCATATTCTGTTTCCCTTCCGTTGAGGCCGACTGCATCGAGGCTGGCGGCAAGGCGCTGTTCGAGCGCAACGAAGCGCTGATCAACGAGTTCGAGGTCGGCGATCCGCTGCGCTACTCGCTGGAATTCGCCCTGCGCGGCGGCATGGCGCAGCTGGCCTTCGACACCGCCGGCCGGGTGACCCTGCCGGAACATCTTTGCGACCAGTTCGGCCTGAGCGACTGGGTGGTGCTCATCGGCCTTGGCGAGCGCTTCCAGATCTGGGGCCGCGAGGCATTCCACGCCGCCCGCGCCGCCCATGGCGTCGGCGCTCGCGAAGGCCTGGCCGCCAGCCGCGCCGAAAGCCGCCGCGCCCGGCTGGGAGCCGGCGCATGAGCGAGGTCGCACACCGCTCGGTGATGCTGGACGAGGTGATGGCGGCCTTGCGGCCGGCGCCTGGAATGCTGATCGTCGACGCCACCTTCGGCGCCGGCGGCTATTCCAGCGCCCTCTTGGACGCCGGAGCGCGGGTCGTCGCCTTCGACCGCGACCCGGCGGTCCTGGCCCATGCCGCGCCCCTTGCGGCGAGCGGCCGCTTCCGCCTGGTCGAGGACCGCTTCTCGGCCATGGCCGCGCGCCTTGACGCACCCATCGACGCCGCGGCGTTCGACCTTGGGGTCTCCTCGATGCAAATCGACGAGCCGGAGCGCGGCTTCTCCTTCCAGCATGACGGCCCGCTCGACATGCGGATGGGCCGGACCGGGGCCAACGCCGCCGACCTGGTCAACGGCGCCGACCAGGCCGAACTGGCTCGCATCTTCTTCGTTTACGGCGAGGAAAAGAGCTCGCGCCGCATCGCCCAGGCCCTGGTCCGCCGCCGCGCGACCCAGCCCTTCACCCGCACCCTCGACCTGGCCTACGCCGTCGAGCGCGCCCTGGGCGGCCGCAAGGGCGCCAAGGTGCATCCCGCCACCCGCGTCTTCCAGGCCCTGCGCATCGCGGTCAACGCCGAGTTGACCGAACTCGAGGCCGGGCTGGAGGCCGCCGAACAGCTGCTGCGCGACGGCGGACGGCTGGCGGTGGTCAGCTTCCACTCGCTGGAGGACCGCATCGTCAAGGCCTTCCTGACGGAACGCGCCGGCCGCGCGCCGGGAGGCTCGCGGCATAGGCCGCCGACCGAAGAGCCGCGCAAGCCGTCCTTCCGCCTGCTGTTCAATGGCGCCGCGGCGCCCAGCGCCGCCGAGATCGCCGCCAACCCACGGGCCCGCTCGGCCAAGCTGCGCGCCGCCGAACGCACCGCCGCGCCGGCCTGGAGGGCGACCGCATGAACGTGCTCGGCGTCTTCGACCAGCGGTTCCGCGGTTTCCGCGTCATCGAGATCGGCGGCGTCGGTGTGCTGCTGGCGCTGATCCTGCTGGTCTATCTGGCCAAGACCATCGCCGGCGGCCAGAGCGCCCAGATCGATCGGGCGCAACAGCAGATCGCCGATGAAAAGACCCGGGTGGCGCTGCTGCGCGCCGAGGTGGCCAGCCTGGAACAGCCGGAGCGGCTGGAGAGCCTCTCCGCCCGCTACCTCAACCTGCAGCCGGTCGACGCCAAGCACGAGATCGACGCCCAGGCCCTGACCACGATCGCCCATGCCGACGCGCCGCCGGCCTCGACTCAGTCTCCGGGCGCAAGGCAGACAACGACGCCTCAAGCCACGACACCGGCTCCGCCGGCCCCCACCGTCGTCGCGGCCAACCCAACCACCGCCAAGTCCGTCAAACTCGCCGCGGCCGCTCAACCGGACCCGGCGAAGCCCGCGAAAACCGCCAAGGTAGCCGTCGCCCATCCAGCCGCGACCGAACCGACGAACCTGGCCGCCGACACGCAGACGGGCGAGACGGCGTCAGCCCCGGCCGCGCCGGCCGAAACCCGGCGGGCGTCCGAACTGAAACCCCCGGCCCTCGATCCCATCGGCGCCCTGACAGCGCCGCCAGCCGGGAGCGGCGACCAATGAGCCCGGCCGATATCCCGCTGCATCGCTTTCCACCGGCCTGGAGCTGGTTGACCGAGCCGTTCTGGCGCGTCGAACGCGCCTTCCGCCAAGCCAAGGC
>DASQSO010000469.1:0-3325 GCA_035642335.1 Caulobacteraceae bacterium | reverse complement strand
ACGTGAAATGGGCCCGCAAGCCCGCGCGCCAGTGCCGCGGCCCCGCCGATGGCGGCGGGCCCACCGTGCAGGACGATGACCTGCGCCCCCGCGGCGAACCCGTAGGTGCGAAATCGAAGGGCTCCGACGCTCTCCAAGGCTCAGCAAATCTCCGCCGCGACCAGTTACCCCCGGTGGGGCTTCCTGCCAAACATGAAGTTCGGGTAGAGGCGGTGGTCCAGGATGGGGCCCGGACCACCGCTCTGTCGCCGGCCTTGGCACGGCGCGATCAACGTCTCAGTCCACGCGCGCGGCCGGCACATCGCGGCCGTTCTGATGCAGCACAACGCCGGTCACGGCGCTGTCCGGATCAACCTCGAAGGTCATCCGGGCGTCGACCAGCCTCCAGAAGAACGCGGTCGGGCTCTCGGCCAGCACCTCGAACGGCGGCTGGCGCGACATCTGGGCGAAGAGGCGCTCGCCGTCGCGACTGACCACGAGCTCCAGCGCGGGCGAGAGCCGATAGCGGCCGACATAGCGGTCCAGCAGTTCGGGCTCGAGGTGGATGGCGACGCGCGGCGCCGGCGGCGGCGAGAGCGGACGGCCGCTGAGCAGGTGGAAGGGGATGTCGTCGTTCCGCGTCGAGGCGCAGTTGGTGAGCATGACAACGCCCGCGCCGCGCGCGCGGTTGAACAGCAAAAAGCAGCGATAGCCGCCCGTGGCGCCGCCGTGCCAGATGATCTCGCCGACGCCGTCCTCGGAAATGAGCCATCCCAGGCTACGCTCGTCCGGGCCCTCGGCGGCGCGGCGCGGTTGGGTCTGCGCCGCCATCGCGGCCTGCAGCGGCGTCTCGATCCGGCCGAGTTCGGCGGCCAGGAAGCTCAGCAGGTCGTTGGCGGTCGAGCCCAGGGCGCCGGCGCCGGCCAGAGCGTCGAAATCCCAGTTGGCCACCGGCCGCCGCTCCGCATCGTGACCCTTGGCCAACCGCGTCCGCATTCCGGGCGTCAGGGCCATGGCGGTGTCGACCATGCCGAGTGGGGCAGTGATCCGCTTGCGCACCAGGGTCTCGAAATCGCCACCCGCACGCAAGGCCAGCGCATGCCCCAACAGGCCCATGCCGAGGTTGGAGTAGAGATGCGCCGCCCCGATGTCCCGGCGCAGCCGATAGCGGCCGAGGAAGGCGTACAACTGCACGATCGAATAGTCGGCGTAAGGATTGGCCCAATCCGCCGGCGCTATGTCGCCCGGCCGCCGCGGCAGGCCGGAGGTGTGGGTCGCCAGGTCGATCAGCGCGATCCGCCTGCCGCCGCGCTTGGGCATGATCACGTCCGCCGGCAGGTACTGCGCCACGGGATCGTCAAGGGCGACCTCGCCGCGCCGGGCCATGTCGGCCAGAACCAGGGTGGTGAACACCTTGGTGATCGAACCGATCTCGAACACGGTCCCGCCATCCAGAGCGAGTCCATCGCCCTCGGCCAACGCGCCATGGGCGACAACGCGGCGCGCGCCCTGCCCATCGATCACCCCGACCACGGCGCCGACCCCCTGGCGCTCACGGTCCAGGCGCTCGATGAGGAGATCGCGGATATCCGCATCCGACGGAATGGGCCAGTCCGCCGCCGTCGCCGTCGCCGTGTCAGTCGTCATCGGAGCTATCCTTGTCATTGCAGGCAGGCGGCGTCTTTTCGGCCGCGTTGCCGGTGATGACAAAGCACGTTAGTTTGGTTTGTAGAGGCCTCGCCGAGATGGCGCGCTGGCGCCGGCAAACCGGCTCGATCGCCAGCCTCGAAATCGAAGATTCGACCGGAATCCCGACCCTCGACGTGAGCGCGCGCCGGTTTCACACTGACCCAGAGCGCGCCGATCGAGGACTGGCTGAGCGACCGCGCCGGCTGGCCTACAGCTGGAACGCCTCGGGCGACAAGGCGGCGAACGGACTCAAGTCGGTGGTCACCTGGACGCTGACGCCGACCGACGCCGGCGCCTTCGTGCGCATGGAGCACTCCGGGTTCCGGCGAAAGGACTCCCAACGCTACGAGGCCATGGGCGGCGGCTGGCGGCGGATCGTGGCGGGCCTGGAGCGGGTGACGGCGGGCTGGACTAAGGCTCGACGCTATTTCGCCGCCGCGATCCAGGCGTGGGCGGGGTCGTTGTGGAAGATCCACGCGCGTTTCGGACCGGCCATGACGTTCAGATAATAGAGCTCGTAGCCGTGCGGCGCGCCGACCGGGTGGTAGCCGCGCGGCACCATCACCACGTCGCCGTCCTCGACGCAGACCGTCTCGTCCAGGCTGCGGTCGTCGGTATAGACCCGCTGGAAGGCAAAGCCCTGGGGCGGGTTGATCCGGTGGTAATAGGTCTCCTCAAGCGCCGTCTCCACGGTCGGCGTGTCGGTGTCGTGCTTGTGCGGCGGATAGCTGGACCAGTGACCGGCGGGGGTGACCGCCTCGACCACCAGGAGGCTCTCGGCGGCCTCGGTCTCGGGAAGGATGTTGCGCACGAAACGCTGGTTGGTCCCGACGCCGCGGACCTCGCGGCTCATGCGGTCGGCGGCGATCCGTCGGGGCGCGCCGGCGCCCGAGCCCGGCGCGGTGCAGACGGCGACCTCGGCGTCGCCGGTCGCGGTGATCGCGATCGAGCGGCCGGCCGGGACATAGACCGCGCCGGGCGCCGCATCCTCGAACACCGAGGCGCGGCCGCCGACGCCGGCGAAGGTCTCGCCGCCGGCCGCCACATCGGCCTTGCCGGCCAGGACGACGACGCAGGTTTCGCGGTCGGGGAAAGAAAAGGCCACCGTCTTACCGGCGGTAAGACGCCGCAGCTGGAAGCCGACATAGCGCCAGCCGGCGCTTTTCGGCGTGATATCGATGACGCGGCCGTCGGCGTCGGGAGCGGTGGGTCGCACGCGCAGGTTGGTCATGGTTTCTACTCCGCCGCCGCCGAAGCGGGGATCAGCCCCGCCGCCGTCGCGGTGCTTTTAAGGGTTTCAAGGCCCAGCCGGCTATAGACGCTTGGATCGGCCAGCCTGGGGTCCTGTTCGGCCTCGATGACGATCCAGCCGCCATAGCCAGTCTCGGCCAGGGCCCGCATCACCGGCGCGAAGTCGAGGTCGCCGTCGCCGGGCGCCGTGAACATGCCGGCCAGCACGCCGTCGAGGAAGCTCAGGCCGCCCGCCTGGACGCGCTCGAACACCGGGCGGCGGACATCCTTGGTGTGGATGTGGGCGACGCGGCCGGGGTGGCGGCGGATCAGGTCGGCGGCATCGACGCCGCCCAGCGCCGCGTGACCGGTATCGACGACGAAGCCGACGTTCGGGGCGGTGTGAGCGATGAACTGGTCCAGGTCC
>DASQSO010000468.1:0-6893 GCA_035642335.1 Caulobacteraceae bacterium | reverse complement strand
AGAAGAAGCCCATCTCGGCATCGGGCGAGAGGTTGTCGAAGGCCAGCACCGCCAGCCGCCGCTCAGTGGCTGACGCCGACGCGGCGGACGCTTGGGCGGGCGCGGCCGGACGGGCCGGGCCGGCCAGGCCGGACGGGCCGGGGCCGCGGAGCAGGCTCTCGACGCTGTCGGCCACCTTGCGCCAGCCTGGCGCGGCCAGGTCTCCGTCCCAGCCGGCGAGGTCCGCGCACTGGATGCGGTCGAACGGCATCGGCAATGGCGCAGCGTCGACCCTGAGCTGCACCAGCTTGTGGTCCATGCGGGCGCGGTCGGCCTCCGATTGCACCCATTCGGATTTGACCGCACCGGCCGACCAGACCACCACCACGGCCTTGGCCGCCCGCAGCCGCTCCTCGATCACCTCGGCGAACCCACGATGCGCCGGCAGTTCGTCGTCCCGCCACACGCCATAGCCCAGCGCCCGCAGGGCCTCGGCGATCTTGCGGGCCTCGCGCTCCGTCGAGCGGGCGTACGAGATGAATATGTCTGACACGCGCTGACTACGCCCCTCGGTGACTGGCACCATAGCGACGGGCGCTCGGCCACTGCAAGTTGCCAAACTGTCCGCCTCCCGGCGGGTGCGCGGCTTAGCTGGCGAAGACCTCGCGCGACTTGCCGATGCCGAACCTCAGAGCCTGCTCGGCGCTGATGTGCGGGAAGGCCGGCAGTTCGGCAGGGTCCACCACCACATCGACAACCACCGGGCCCGGCGTGGCCAGGGCCTCGGCGATGGTCTCGCGCAGCGCCTCGGGCTGGGTGACGCGGAACCCTGAGCCGCCGCAGGCCTTGGCGAACATGGCGAAGTCGGGGTTCCTGAAGGCGACGCCCTTGGCGAAGGCCGGAAAGGTCGCCTCCTCCATCTCCAGGTGCACCAGGCCCCAGCCGGCGTTGTTGAACACGATCACCTTCACCGGCAACTCGTGCTGGGCGGTGGTCATGAACTCCTGCATCAGCATACCGAAGCCGCCGTCGCCGCACATGGCGATGACCTGGCGCTTGCGGTCCAGCGCCTGGATGCCGTTGGCCATGCCGAAGGCGACGCCGACGGCACCGTTGTTGAACGAGCCGGTGATCTGCTGACGCCCACGCGGACGCAGCCAGTTGGCGGTCCACAGCGTCACCTCGCCAGTGTCGACGGTGAACACCGCGTCGTCCTTGGCCAGGTCGCTGACCGTCCGCGCCAGGGCCTGGGGATGGATTCTACCCTTGCTCCGGCCAAGATCGGCCTTTTCGTCGAGCATCTTCGTCCAGGAGACCCACGCCTTTTGTCCTGACTTCAAAAAACCGTCGTCGGACTTCGCCTTCACCCGTTCCACCAGGCCGGCGATCGCCGGACGGGTCGAGCCGACCACGGCCTGGGCGACTGGCAGCCGCCGGCCGATGGCGTGGGCGCGTTCGTCGATCTGGATCACCTTGGCTTTGGCCGGTAGAAATTCCGTGTACGGATAGTCGCTGCCGATCATCACGAACACATCGCACTGGCGCACCGCATCATAGCTGGCTTTCGAACCGATCATGCCGAGCCCGCCGATCACCCGCGGATCGTCGAAAGCGAACAGGTCGAGGGCACGATAGGTGTGGACGATCGGCGCCTTCAGCTTGTCGGCCAGCGCGGCGACCGCGGCCTTGGCCGGATGGGCGCCGAAGCCCGCGAATAGCACCACCGACTTACCGGCGTCGATCAGGGCCGCGGCGGCGTCGAGGTCGGCGTCCGCCGGCATGGTCTCTGGCCTCGGCCGGAGCGTCGCCGGGCTGAGCCGCGGCTTGCTGGTCTTCGCCGGGAAGACGTCCTGCGGGATGTTCAAAAGCGCGACGCCCTTCTGGCCATAGGCGGCGGCGATCGCTTCATGGATCTGGCCGGGCGCGGCCTCCGGCGAGGTCACCGAGGCGGCATAGACGCCGGCGTCGCGGAACATGGCGACATGGTCGGCGGCTTGGAAATAGTCGATGCCGCCGAGGCTGGTGGGTACATCGCCGGCGATGGCCAGCACCGGCGCATGGTCGTGCCGAGCCTCGTAGACTCCGGCCAGCAGATGGGTGGCGCCTGGGCCGTTGGTGCCGGCGCAAACGCCCAGCCTGCCGGTCAGCTTGGCCTGGCCGGCGGCGGCCAGCGCCGCGCCCTCCTCGTGTCGGACGCCCATCCATTCCATGCGCTTGTCACGCCGGATGGCGTCGGTGAAGGCGTTGAGCGCGTCGCCGACGACGCCGAACACCTGGGTCGCGCCCAGGTCGGCGAGAGTTTCCGTCAGGCTCTCGCCGACTGTCTGGGCCTTCCGTCGTCTCCTTCAAGGCGGGCTGGACGCCCAGCCGTGCCTATGCGCCGGCCGGCGACCGAACCCGCTTGGGAGACGACGGGTTCCGCTTTAGGCCGGGATGAACTTCAGCGCCGCGCCGTTGTCGCAATAGCGCAGGCCAGTGGGTTTGGGCCCGTCGTTGAAAACGTGACCCTGGTGGCCGAGGCAGCGGGCGCAGTGGTACTCGGTGCGCTCCTCGATGATCCTGAAATCGCTCTTCATGCCGAGCGAGCCGGGAATATAGGTCCAGTAGCTCGGCCAACCTGTGTGAGAATCGTATTTCCAGTCGGATTTGAAGATCGGCAGGTCGCAGCCGAGGCAGGCGAAGACGCCCTTGCGGTGTTCGTTCAGCAGCGGGCTGGTGAAGGGCTGCTCGGTGTCCTCATGGCGCAGGATGCCATAGGCGGCGGGCGGCAGGCGCTTTTTCCAGTCGGCGTCGGTCAGCTTGCGGAACGGCGAGTTGGCATAGGCCTGCTCGGCATTGTCGGCGGCGAAGGCGCCGGGAACCGCGGCGACAAGGCCGAGCACGGCGCCGCCGAGCAACGCCGTGCGGCGGGAAGGGGCAAACAGGGAAGGTTTCATCACTGGATTTTAGGCTCCTGGAGACGGGCGCGTCCATGCATGGGACGCCGCGAACGCCCCTTATTACGACCCCCAAGCTAGATTGGATCGAGGCGGGCCGAATTAAAGGCCAGCATCCTCGGCCAAGCCCAGCATCAGGTTCAGGTTCTGCACCGCCGCGCCGGCCGCGCCCTTGCCGAGATTGTCCAAAAGCGCCACCAGCCGCGCCTGACCGTGCTCGCCCGAGCCGAAGACATAGAGCCGCATGCGGTTGGTTCCGTTCAGACCCTCGGGGTCCAGGGTCTTGACCGAGGCCGCCTCGCTCGGGCTCGCCACCTCGACAAAACGCTCGCCGTCGTAGGCCTGGCTGAGCGCCGCCTGGATGTCGCCGGGGCTCGGCCGGCCGGGCAGCGTGCCCAGCTGCAGCGGAACCTCGACGATCATGCCCTGGGCATAGCGGCCAACGGCCGGAGTGAACAACGGCCGGCGGGTCAGACCGATGCGCGCCTGCATTTCCGGCACATGCTTATGCTCGAGGCCGGTGGCATAGATGCGGTACGGGACCTTGGTGTAGCCCACGGCGCCCTCGTCCTCGAACTCGGCGATCATCGAGCGGCCGCCGCCGGAATAGCCGGAGACGGCGTTGACGGTCACCGGCCAGTCGGCGGGCACCAGCCCGCCGCGCACCAGCGGCCGCAGCAGGGCGATCGCGCCGGTGGAATAGCAGCCGGGGTTGCTCACCCGCCTGGACGCCGCGATCGCCGCCCGCTGGCCGGGCTCCATCTCCGGAAAGCCGTATACCCAGCCGGGCGCAACCCGATGCGCCGTCGAGGGGTCGATCACCTTGACGTCCGGGTTGTCGATCAGCGCCACCGCCTCGCGCGCCGCTTCGTCCGGCAGGCAGAGGATGACCATGTCGGCGCGGTTCAACAGCTCGGCGCGCGCCTCGGCCTCCTTGCGTTTGGCGGGGTCGATGGAAACCAGCTGCAGCTCACGCCGACCGCTCAGCCGCTCGCGGATCCGCAGACCGGTGGTGCCCGCCTCGCCATCGATGAAGACCTTGAAGGTCATGGGTCGTCTCCTGAACTCAAAACGAAAAAAGCGCTCCGGTTTCCCGAAGCGCTTGATCGAAGACGCGGGAAAAAGGACGCGTCTAGCGCTTCGAGAACTGGAAGCTTCGGCGGGCCTTGGCCTTGCCGTATTTCTTGCGTTCGACCACGCGGCTGTCGCGAGTCAAGAAGCCGTGCGGCTTCAGGACGGCGCGCAGGCCGGGCTCGTAATAGGTCAGCGCCTTGGACAGACCATGGCGCACCGCGCCGGCCTGGCCGGAGAGGCCTGAGCCCTTGACCGAGACGACGACGTCGAACTGGCCCTGGCGGTCGGCGACCTGCAGCGGCTGGGCGATCATCATGCGCAGCACCGGCCGGGCGAAATAGACCTCCTGGTCGCGGCCGTTGACGGTGATCTGGCCCTTGCCGGGCTTGATCCAGACACGGGCGATGGCGTTCTTGCGCTTGCCGGTGGCATAGGCGCGGCCCTGTTCGTCGATCACCTGCACCCGGGCGGCCGCCTCGGGCTCGGGGTTCGAAGACAGGCTCTGCAGGGCTTCCAGACCTTCGGCCATGCTTATTGGCTCCGCGCGTTCTTGGCGTTCATGGCCTTGAAGTCGATGACTTCAGGGTTCTGCGCCTCGTGGGGGTGATCGGGGCGCGTATAGATGCGCAGATGGGTGAGTTGGGCGCGCGCCAGCGGGCTTTCCTTGGGCAGCATGCGCTCGACGGCCTTTTCCAGCACGCGCTCGGGAAAGCGGCCTTCCAGCACCTGGCCGGCCTTGCGTTCCTTCACGCCGCCGGGGTGGCCGGTGTGGCGATAATAGATCTTCTGCTCCAGCTTGCGGCCGGTGAACTTCACCTCGTGGGCGTTGACGACGACGACATTGTCGCCGCAATCGACGTTCGGGGTGTAGTCGGCGCGGTGCTTGCCGCGCAGGCGCAGCGCGATGAAGCTTGCCAGGCGGCCGACAACGACGTCCTTGGCGTCGATGACGATCCAGTTCTTTTCGACGTCCGCCGGCTTCAGCGCGACGGTGGTCTTGGTATTCATGGCGTTAGGGTCCAGATTCGGCGCGAAGGGCGGGCGATTACCGGCCCGGCCGGCCGCTGTCAATCGAAATTCCGCGCGACAAGGGCCCGCAACGCCTTATCCGACAACGGGTTTCCAGATGCAGTAACATAATACCGTATCAGGCGCGAAGACCTCGCCAGGCCAGCGCGACCGCGGCCCCCAGCACGATAGCGGCCAGAGCCTGGTGCAGCTGGCTGAGCGGCAGCGGCGCGCGGGCCAGCAGGGTCATGATCCCCAGCGAGGCCTGGGCGACCACCAGGGCCGCCACGCTGAAGACCAGGGCGCGCAAAGCCCCCGGCGCCTCGCGCGCGCGCGCGGCCAGGGCGGCCAGCGCCAGCGCGATGACCGCCACCGTGTAGCCCATCAGGCGATGGTTGAACTGCACCGCCGCCTGGCTGTGCAGCAGGCTCTGCCAGACCCCGCCGATCCGGTAGTCCGCGGGAAAGACGCGCCCGTTCATCAGCGGCCAATCGTTGTCCACCAGCCCAGCCCGGTTTCCGGCCACCAGGGCGCCCAGCAGGCATTGAACATAGACCAGAGCGGCCAGCAGCGGCGTCGCCCAGGGCCAGATCGAGGCTCGCGGATGTCGCGCCGGCCGCGCCGGCCCGTTGAGCGCCTCGAGCCCGGTCCAGATCAGGGCGGCATAGAGCAGCAGCGCCAGGCCGAGGTGGGTGGCCAGCCGCTCCGGGGCGACCGACACCCGCCCCTCAAGTCCACTCTCGACCATCCACCAGCCGACCAGGCCTTGCAAACCGCCGAGACCTAAGAGGATGAAGCAGCGCACCACCAGCCGCTGCGGGATGCGGTGAAGGGCGAGGAAGGCCAGCAACGGCCCGGCGAACACCACCCCGACCAGCCGGCCTAACAGCCGGTGCGTCCACTCCCACCAATAGATCGACTTGAAGCCCGCCAGGCTCATGCCGGCGTTGACGTACCGGTACTGGGTGGTGGCCTGGTACTTCTGGAACTCGCTGGCCCAGCTGGCGTCGCTCAGCGGCGGAATGACGCCCATGATCGGCTTCCACTCGGTGATGGAAAGGCCCGATCCGGTCAGCCGCGTCGCGCCGCCGACCACCACCAGACCGAACACCACCGCCGCGGTGATGAAGAGCCAGATCGCCACCAGCCACGACCGATCGGGGGTTTCCGTGCGCGCCACGCTATTCCTATCCGCAAATCCACGCCGTTGCGGCGCGCGGGTGGGAGCCTTATGCGTTTCCGACGATGAATGCGAGGGCGCGCAAGGCGATCGGCGGGGTGGGCATACTGGCCTTCCTGGCCGCCTATGTCTGGGCCGCATCCAGCATCGGCGTGATGCTGCCGAACCAGTGGGCCGTCCGGCTGGCCTACTACGTCGTCGTCGGCACTGCCTGGGGATTGCCGCTGATCCCGCTGATCACCTGGATGAACCGCGGACCTTAGGATGACGGTGAATTCGACCGCGCTTCGACGCGCCAGGGGCGAGGACTTCGCCGCCCTGTCCGCCGTCGACCCCTTGTTGCTTACCAGCGAGGATCGCGCCAGGGAGGTGCGGCGCCTGCTCGAACTCGGCGAGAGCTGGATCGCCGAGGCCGACGGCGCGGTCGCCGGCTATGTCGTGGTCAGACGTCACTTCTTTGAAAAGCCGTTCGTCGACCTTTTGGTGGTGGGCGATGCGTATCGGCGGCGCGGCCTCGGATCGGCGCTGATGAACAAATGCGAGGCGGCTCATAACGACGACCGGATGTTCACCTCGACCAACGAGTCGAACGGGCCGATGCGCGCGTTGCTCGCCAAGATTGGTTTCGAGGCGAGCGGCGTCATCCACAATCTCGACCCCGGCGATCCGGAACTGGTGTTCGTGAAACTGCGGCGGCGGTGACCGCCTCGATTCCT
>DASQSO010000467.1:0-9888 GCA_035642335.1 Caulobacteraceae bacterium | reverse complement strand
CCAGGCTGAAGGCGGTCAACATAACCGCGGCGACGCCGACGGACACGAGTGGATCGAGCATCCTACCCTTCCTCGATTTCAAAGGTCTGGCTCGAAGCTCGACGCCAGAGGCTGAGGAGTCCATTCGCGAAGGCCGGATTTGCGCTGGCGCGCGGCCAATTGCGCCGCTGGCGACCAGCCGGCGCCCAATTCGGCGGCGATTTCGCACGTATTCGGACGGACCGCCTAGGCGCGTCGGGCGATGAGCACCGAATTCAGCCCGCCGAAGGCGAAGGAGTTGGAGACGAGCGCCTCGGCTTCGAAGGGCTTTGTCTCGCCAAGCGCCAGCGGCAGGTCGCACTCTGGATCGGGGCCGAGATAGCCGAGGATCGGCGGCGCCACGCCTTCGCGCAGAGCCAGCACGCCGAGCAGGAATTCGATCGCCCCGCCAGCGCCGAGCAGATGGCCGTGGGCCGACTTGGTGGCGATCACCCGATGGCGGGCGAGATCGCCGCCCAACACCGCGCGCATGACCTCGGTCTCGGTCTTGTCGTTGAGTGGCGTTCCGGTGCCGTGGGCGCTGACGATCACCGGCGTGTCGGCGGCCAGGCCGGCCTCGGCATAGGCCGCGCGCACGGCGCCGCCGGCGCCTTCGACGCTGGGCGCGGTCAGGTGGCCGGCGTCGGACGAGCCGCCGGCGCCGATGATCTCGGCATAGATGGTCGCGCCCCGCGCCTTGGCGTGGTCCATATCCTCGAGCACCACGGTCGCCGCGCCCTCGCCAAGCACCATGCCCTTGCGGTCGATTGAGAAGGGCCGGCACGTGTCCGTCGCCATGGCCTGCAGGGCCAGCCATGAATACCAGGAGCCGAAATTCAGGCTGGAATCGGCGCCGCCGGCGACAGCCACCTTGGCCCGGCCGGCCCGGATCATATAGGCGGCCTCGGAGATGGCATGGGCCGAGGACGAGCAGGCGCTGGAAATGGCGAAGGCCACGCCCTTAATGCCGAAGATCATCGAGAGCTGGCTGACCGCCGCGCTGCTCATGGTCTTGGGGATGGTCAGCGGGTGCACGCTCGACTGACCTTTCAGCAGGATGCGCACATAGCCATCTTCCATGGTGGTGTTGCCGCCGCTGGCGCCGCCATAGACGATGTTGGCCGCGGCCAGACTCGCCGGATCGCCGATCAGGCCCGCATCGGCCAGGGCCTCATGGGTGGCGACGACGGCATAGACGGCGACCGGATCGAGCTGGGCGGTGGCCTTACGGCCGGCATAAGCGTCCGCGGCGCTGGTGTCGACGCCATCGATCACCGCGGCCGGCCCGTCCTTGATCAGCCGAGGCTGATCCGGGTGCGGCTGCGACAGCCTGCGGATGCCGGTCTCACCATCCTTGAGCCTGGACCAGTTGGCCTGAACACCTTGGCCGAGCGCCGAAACACAGCCAAGGCCGGTAACCGCGACCCGCACGCTCATGCCTTGGCCGCGGGCTCCGCGCCAGCGGCGCCGGCGTCCGCCGCCGCATTGGCCTTGACCACGATGATGTCGACGAGCTGCTGCACCGTCGTGACCCCCTCGAACTCGGACTGTTCCAGCACGATGCCGAACTTGTCCTCGAGCGCGAAGACGATGCTGATGATGTCCAGCGACTGGATTCCCAAGGATTCCAACGTCGCATCCGGCGTCAACGCCGATCGCTCCACAAGGGATTCCTCGGCGATGATATCAAGAACGCTGTCTTGGGTGACCGACATTCGACTCCTCACGAGATCAAGATGACTGAAGCTGGTTATAGGTCATCACAATCACAATCACACCCATCCTGAAAAAGCGCGGTCGCCGGGATCATCCGTCCGGGTGGGGCGCAACGTGGCGGCGAGCGCATACGAGCGGCGCGTAACTCGCCTGACGCGCACCCGCCCTTGACTCGCCATGGCTGGCGATGCAACCAACCTCTGCAACCGTTGAGAGACCGCGCGGAAGGTGATCGCCGGCTAGATATGACTCGGAAAGGCCCTATGCTGATGAAAGCTGTTGAGCAAATCCACGCGCCCAATCGTCTTGACGTGGCTCTCGGGCTGCGTATTCGGCAAAGGCGTAAGGCCTTGAGCGTTTCGCAGACGGCGCTGGCCGACGCCATCGGCCTGACCTTTCAACAGATCCAGAAGTACGAGCGTGGTTTCAACAGGGTCAGCTTTTCGCGGCTGGTCGATATCGCTCACGCGCTCGACTGCCGGGTGATCGACCTGATCGGCGACCTCGACGACGCCAGCATCCCGAGCCCGCTGTTTCGTCAGGACACCGCGCATCTGCGCGAGGCCGGCGCGCCGGACCTGTTGGCCGCTTACGCCGCGGCCCCGCCCACTTTGCGCAAGGCGGTGCTGAAGCTGGTGCAGGAAATCGCCAAGGACCACCGCGCCCGCGCCGCCGAAGGCGACGAAGCCGAAGCCGAGCCGCGGCGCCACGTCGGCAAGCGCTAAGTCGACCGACGGCTGTCACGTCGCCGTCAGATCTGGTCGCTCAGAATCGCCCGTAGCTCGCGGTCGAGCTGTTCGACCGTGAAGGGCTTGGTCAGCAACCGGGCGCCGGCGTCCAGCACGCCATTGTGGACGATCGCGTTACGCGTATAGCCGGTCATATAAAGTACGCGCAGATCAGGACGGTCCACCAGCGCCGCCTCGGCCAGCCGCCGACCGTCGGTCACTGGCATCACCACGTCGGTGAGCAGAACCGACACCTCCGGATGTTCGCCAAGACGCTCCAGCGCCGCCGCGGCGCTGTCGGCCTCAATGACCTTGAAACCCAGTTCGCGCACCGCGCCGACCGCGACCTGGCGCACGCCCGCGTCGTCCTCGACGACCAGCACCGTAAAGCGTTGCCCGATGGCGGCGCCGGGGAGGGCCTGATCCTGGGCCGCCGCTGCCTGGCCGCTGACATCCCTCGGCAGGTAGAGCTTCACGGTCGTGCCGACCCCGACCTCGCCGTAGAGTTTGACGTGGCCCTTTGACTGTTTGAGGAAGCCGTGGACCTGACTCAGACCAAGCCCGGTCCCGGCGCCGACACCCTTGGTGGTGAAGAAGGGATCGAAGGCCTTATCCATCACCTCCGGCGTCATGCCCGTCCCGGTGTCGGTGACCGCGACCAGCACATATTGGCCCGGGTTCACCTCAGCATGCTGGTCGGCATAGGCCTGGTCGAGATAGGCGTTTGATGTCTCCAGCGTCAGCTTGCCGCCGTCCGCCGGCATGGCGTCGCGGGCATTGACGCCGAGGTTGAGCAGCGCGCTCTCCAGTTGGGCGTTGTCGATGAAGGCGCGCCAGAGCCCGCCGGCCAGAACGGTCTCCACGACGATGGTCTCGCCAAGGGTCCGGCGCAGCATCTCGGACATGTCCGAGACGCACTTGTTGATGTCCGTCGGCTTTGGATCGAGCGGCTGCAACCGCGAAAACGCCAGCAGGCGTTGGGTCAGGGCCGTGGCGCGATTGGCGCCGGTAAGCGCGTTTTCCGCCGCGGCCTTCAGGCGAGGCTGATCCAGCGGCAGGCGGCGGCGCAAGATGTCGAGATTGCCGACGATGATGGCCAGCATGTTGTTGAAGTCGTGCGCCACCCCGCCGGTGAGCTGGCCGAGCGCCTCCATCTTCTGCGCCTGCCGCAACTGCGCCTCGGCCTGTTCGCGCTGCGCCATCTCGGCGGCGAGGCTGCGGTTGCGGTTCTCCAGTTCGGTCTCGTAACGGGCGGACGCGCGGATCAGCAGGAAGACGAGGACACCGGCGATGGCGACGGCGACCGGAACCGTGACGTTCAGCGTGCCGCCCAACTCGCGCGCCCGAGCCTGGCGCGCGTCGAGCAGCATGGCCTCGGCGGTGTCGAACGCCTCGTCGATCGCCCGGATCTGCTGCATCAGGTTACGGCCCAGATCGGTCCTGACCAGAGCGACCGCCGCATCGGCGTGACCGTCGTTGCGCAGCGCGATAGTCTGGGCGAGCTCGGCCATCTTGGCGTCGATCAGCGGGTAGAGCCGATCGAGCCGCGCCTGTTGCGCGGCGTTGTCGCGCGTCAGCTCGCGAAGCTCGGAGCGCAGCAGAGGCAACTCTGCCTGCGTCCGAGTGAACGGGGCGAGATAGTCGGGATCTCCGGTCAACAAGAAGCCGCGCTGGCCGGTCTCCGCGTCCTGGACGGCGCTGAACAGCCGCGCGTTGACCTGGCGGACTTGCAGCGAGTGGGCCGACCGCTGGTCTGCCCGCTGCGCGGTGAAGACCCCGGCGACCGCCGCCAGCCCCGCGAGCGCCAGCAGGCAAAATGCAACGACGACCGGGAAGCGGTGATCGCGGCGCAACCCGCCCTGCTCGCCAGTGAAACCCGTCGCGGCCATGCAAACCCCCAACGCGCCAACGGCTGCGCATCATCGGCTCTAGTACTGCAAACCCGCCGGCTCACCAATGGTTTAGCGGGACGGTACGCGCCGCGTTTCCCCCGAAGACGGGATACGGCGACGCTGTACTTCAAAGATACTCAAACCACGACAAACCTATGAATATTAACGCGCGCGAACGCGGAACCTTTATCTCGTGATGCGGGTTTTCTTTCTGATGAGGCCGCAGAGAAAATCGCCAATCGTTCTTGTCGCCGAAGACGAGATCCTGATCCGCCAGTTGAGCGTCTGCGAACTGGAAGGCGCCGGCTATCGGGTGATCGAGGCGGCGGACGCCGGACAGGCTTTGGCGATCCTCGAAACCGGCATTCCCGTCGATGTGCTGTTCACCGACGTGAACATGCCCGGCGAAATCGACGGCATCGGTCTGGTCCGCATGGTCCATCAGCGTTGGCCCGACGTCGGGCTGATCGTCACATCGGGGCGGGTCGATATCACGGACGATGAACTCCCGGGCGATGGCCATTTCATCCCCAAACCCTATCAGCTCAGCGCCGTGAGCCGGATGGTCGGCCAGGTCGCGGCGTCTCGATAGGCCGTGTGGCCGGCGGCCAGCCAGCCGGCCTCGAACGGCTCCTCCACGCCTGTCGTTTTCGATCTTCGCCGGCTACAATGACCGGGACGACCTGAAGACAAGCAACCCCGCCCTACGGCGGCTTCATGCTGCTCAGCTTGGCCTCAGCCAGCCGCACGGCTTCATCAAACCGTCCGGCGGCCACATCCGCATCGACAGCGAGGTCGGCGTCGGCGCGACGGCCAAGCTCTACCTACCCCGCTCCCAGACCGAACCCGACCCGCCGGCTGCCGGCGCCCCGCTCCCGGCGCCCGGACGGCGCGACCTGACCGTGCTGGTGGTCGAGGACGAACCGGGCGTGCGCGAGTTTGCTGTCGCGGCGCTGGCCGGCGCTGCGCGTGGTGTTCATGACCGGCTACACGCGCGACGCCGTCGTACATGACGGCGTCGTTGACGCCGGCGCCCACCTGGCGGGCAAGCCCTTCACCGTGGCCCAACTCGGCGCGGAGCTGGATGTGCGCTGGCGAACCGTGCCGGTGGCTAGTGTTGCGATTCGGAAGTTCGCCCGCGTATCGGTCGGGCTCGGCGCGAACCTCAAATCCAGCAAGCTAGGCCGACATCGCCTCGGGTTCGCCGTCGGCGTCATCGCCGCCCGACGCCAGCACCGCGGCGATCAGCGTATCGGCGGCGATGGGCTTGGTGAGATGGCCATCGGCGCCGGCCAGGCGGGAGGCTTCGACGTGCTCCGGCATGGCGTTGGCGGTGAGCGAGATGATGCGCACGGGCGCGACGCCCGAGCGCGCTTCGCGTTCGCGGATGGCGCGAACGGCGCTGAGGCCGTCCATCACCGGCATCTGCATGTCCATCAGGATAACGTCGAAGTCCTGGCCGCTCGCCGCCTCGACCGCCGCGGCGCCGTCCTCGACGCAGGTCAGCTCAACATCCACCGCCTCCAGGATCAGCTGGACGACGCGGCGATTGGTCGGGTGGTCTTCGGCCAGCAGCACGCGCCGGCGGAAGGCCGCCGCCGGGGGCGCCGCGCCAGCCGAACCCAGGGCGCCAGCCTCATCGACGGCCAGCGGCAAGGTGAGCTTCAGGGTGAAGACCGCGCCTTCGCCCAACGTCGATGACGCCTCCAGATCGCCGCCCATGGCCTCGGCCAGCGACCGTGATATGGCCAGGCCGAGGCCCGTGCCGCCGAAACGCCGGGTGATGGAGCCGTCCGCTTGTTCGAAGCGCCGGAACAACCGCCCTCGCACCGCCTGGTCGAAGCCGATGCCGGTATCCCGGACCGACAGCGAAAGCCGGATGACCTCGCCCTGGCGGTCGGCGTCGACGCTGAGCGCGACCGTGCCGGCGTCGGTGAATTTGACTGCGTTGGAGAGCAGGTTGGAGACGATCTGACGCAGACGCGTGACGTCGCCGCGCACCTGGGCGTTCGCTTCCGGCGCGACCCGCGCCTCGAAGCACAGCCCCTTGGCCTGGGCTGGCGGCGCGAACAGGGCCGCCGTCTGGCGCAGGCAGCCAGCCAGATCGAACCGCTCGACGCGCAGTTCGAGCCGCCCGGACTCGATGCGGGCCAGATCGAGCACGTCGGACAACAGGCGCTCGAGCGTCTGGGCCGAGCTTTCTATCAGCCCGACCAATTCCCGCTGTTCGGCGGACATTTCCGTGCGGGCGAGCGCGCCGGCGATCCCCATGACGCCGTTCAGCGGCGTGCGGATCTCATGGCTCATATTCGCGAGGAATTCGCCCTTGGCGCGGTTTGCGGCCTCGGCGGCGTCGCGGGCGCGGGCGACCTCCGCCTCGGCGGCGCGGCGCGCGGTGATGTTCTGCATGGCGCCGACCAGACGAAGCGGTCGGCCCCGTTCATCCTCGAAATATTCCGCGGTCGAGAAGGCCCAGACCACCACGCCGTCCGACCGCTTGATCCGGTGTTCGACCCGATAAGGCTCGCCGGTCTCCTCGTGACGTTTCCACGCAGCCTGGCAGCGCTCCAGATCGTCGGGGTGGGTGACGGACCAGGGATCGGCGGCCAGGTCCTGGTAGGTCATCGGGCGCTCGAAGAAGCTTTCCGGGACGCCGGCCGTGAACAAGGTCTTGGCTTGGTAGTCCATCTCCCAGACATGCATGTCGGACAGCGATGCGGCCAGGGTCAGGCGCGCTTCGCTGCGGCGGACCTGATCGAGGCTTTCGAGCACCTCGGTGATGTTGTTGGTGAGGATGATCAGGCCGGCGACGTCGCCCTCGGCATCGCGCCATGGGGAGATCTTGGCCTGCACCCAGAGTTTGGAGCCGTCGGCGGCGGTGAGCCGGACCTGTCCGACGTTTTGCGCCTGGCCGGCCAGGGCGCCGGTCCAGACGCCCGGCCACCGCTCGCGGGTTCCCGGGAAGAGGTCGTCCAGGGTCTGGCCGCCGAGTTCGACATGCTCGACCTTCAGGTCGCTTCGCCAAGTCGGACTCCAATGCAGGATACGCAGTTCTTGGTCGGTCATCATGATGGCCGCCGGAGACGCCTCGACGAAAGCCGCCATGGTCGCGCGCGCCGAGCGCGCCTCGCCCTCGGCTCGGACCAGGTCGCGCTTGATCAATATCTGCTGGCACTCGTCGGCGACGAAATCGGCCAGGTCCCGCAACGCCTCGGCGATGTGGTGGTCGAAATCGCGCGGCTCGCGCGACGAGACCTGCAGCGAGCCGATGGCGACTCCATTGGCCAGCCTGATCGGGACGCCGGCGAAAAACCTCAGACCCCGCGGCCCGTTGACATGGGGGCTGTCGCGCCACCTTGGGTCTTGCCGCGCATCGGCGATCCAGACCCCGGACTGGCTGTCGCGCACCCATTCGGCCCCCGGCGCGCGGTCGTCGATCTGCCGTTCAAGGCGGTGACGCCAGACCTTGCCGTCCACCAGCATGACCACGTCGGCGATGACCTCGCCCAACATGGCCTTGACGATGTGGATCGCGCGCTCAAACACCGGCCGCGCCGCCGCGAACTCGGCGGCGTCCAACCCAAGCGCCGCGGGCTCCTTGATATTGACCGGCTGTTCCATAAGCTGCCCCGAACCTGAAAGGCCAACCTAGGCGATTGGTCTTAAGAGGCGGTAAGCCCCGGCCAAAATTTCCGCCCGCTTAACGCAAAGGTTGAAGAGCGGGCTTATCCAAGTCCACCAGAGTGTTAGCATCGGTTGTGGCGCCGAAATAGGCGGCCGGATGCGTCGGCGTTCTGACAACGTGACGTTGAAGCGGTTGCGTCTGGCGATGCAGATACAGGCTCTGCGCGACATCCTCCGTCGGGCGGCGAGCAAGGCCGAGCCGCGCGGCTGTCCGGAACGCTTTTGCGAACCAGCGGATCGGCGCTAAGCCGCTGCCCTGCCCCCGCGCTCCCAGCGCGAAGCCATGAGGCTCGCCGGTGAATCGTCTGACCCTCTTCGCTAAGGGCAATCTGGACCTGCGCGATACGCTGCATTCGCTGCGGCTGGGCGGCAAGCTTGTCTGGAACGGCGTCGGCGAGATCGTGCGCGGGCGCCATCCGGACTGGACGGTCCGTGTGCGCCACGAGACCTGGACCCGCTCCGACGCGCTGCTGGCGGCAACCGGCGCGGTTCCCTCCGCGCTGGCCGGCCGCGCCGTGCCGTTGGCCGCCTATCCCGCCGCCAGCCAGTTCAGCACCGCCGTGTTCGAGACCGACACGGACGCCATCTTGCTCTCCATTCAGCCGGACCTGACCATCTCGCTGGTCCGCAACCGGCGCGACAACTACCTATTTTTGCCCACCGGTTGGCAGACGTGGCCGAAGGCCGACCAGGACTGGATCCGCGCCAATTTCGCCAGCTCGCCGTCGCTCGACGTCGGCGCGTCGATGGCCAACTTCGCCAGGATCGTGGAGCGGATCAGGGCCAATACCGCCGCGCCGATTCTGATCTACAATGTCTCGGCGGCCGTGCCCGGCGAGCAAATCCACAGCCATCTGGGCATGGAGGACGCCTTCTCCACCCGCATCCGGCAGTTCAATCTCGGCCTGATCGAACTCTCGCAAAATACAGGCATATCGGTCATTGATGTTGACTCCATTCTCGCTCGCGGCGGGGCCGACCGCTTGAAACTGGACGCCTTGCATTTCACCGCCGAAGGCTGCCGACTGGTCGCCGGCGAGGTGGTGCGCGTGCTGGAGGACCTGGGCCTGTTCCAGGCGGTGGAGGCGAGGCGTTGAGCCTGAGTGTGATCATCCGCTCCAGGGATGAAGCCGGCCGACTCAGGCTCACCCTGGCCTCGTTGAGCTGCCAGACAGCGCCGTGCGAGGTGGTGGTGGTCGACGACGGGTCGATTGACCACACCCAGGCGGTGCTGGCCGAGGCGGCGCGCGCCCTGCCCCTGGTCGTCGTCCGCCATACGGCCGCCAAGGGGCGCTCGGCCGCCTCGAACGCCGGTGCGCGGGCGGCGTCGGGCGACATCCTGCTCTTTCTTGATGGTGACACACTGGCCGGACCCGATTTGGTCGTCCGTCACCTGGCCCGCCATGCCGAGAGCCCCGGCCTGGTCGGTCGCGGCGAGACCCAGCACCTGCGCTGCACCCGCTTCCTGGCCGACCCGGAGACCGGAACGCCAAAGCCCGGCGAAGAGGCGAGGCTGGCCAGGCTGTCGGAGACCGAACTGGCCCGGATGCGCGTCACGCGCGCCCAGGTGCTGGAGGACTTCGCCGCCATCGAACGGCGCGCCGAGCCGGGCGTCTATCCCGGCGCCGGCCCGCGGACCCTGTACGAGATCGAGATGCAGGCTCTGCGCCAGCAGCCGGACTGCACGGTGCTCTGGGCGGCGGCCAGCGGATCGAACCAGTCGACGCCCCGCGAGGCTTTCCTCGACGTCGGCGGCTTCGATGAGCGCCTGGACCTCAACGAGCACCGCGAACTGGCGCTGCGGCTGTGCGCGGCCGGCCTGCGCATGGGCGCGGTGGACGTAGCCTTCA
>DASQSO010000466.1:0-5509 GCA_035642335.1 Caulobacteraceae bacterium | reverse complement strand
AGGTCGCGCACGGCGGCAGCGGCGCGTTGCAGGCCTTATCGTCATTGTACTGATAGAGCACGTCGCCGGTGCGGAGATCGGCCAGGATCACGCAGGTGCCGACCCCGCCCATCTGCTTGTCGATGGCGGTTTCCAGCGTGTCCGGGTTCTTGATCGGGGCGGACTTCGGCGCGCAGCCAATGAGCGACAGGGCCAGGAAGACGGCGCCTAGGACCGCGCGCTTCACGCCGCGCGCTTGATATGGTTGCCGTCGTCCAGCAGGACCACGACCGGCGCGTAGTTGCGCGCCTCGGCGACGTCGATCTGGCCATAGGCGACCACGATCACCTTGTCGCCGGGCTGCACCAGCCGGGCGGCGGCCCCGTTGACGCCGATCACCTTGGAGCCGCGCGGCGCCTCGATGGCGTAGGTGGTGAACCGCGCGCCCGTGGTGATGTTCAGCACGTCGACCTGCTCGTTGGCGAAGATGCTGGACGCGTCCAGAAGGTCGCGGTCGATGGCGACGGAGCCTTCATAGTCGAGGTCGGCCTGCGTCACCGTCGCCCGGTGCAGCTTGGCCCGCATCATCGTCACCAACATCAACGAAACCTTTGCACCGCGGCCGCGGGTCCAGCGGCCGAAAAAAGGACCCGCGCATATACCCACTTGCAGGGCCCGGTTCAATCGTGGTCACGGCTTGTTGAGACAGGGCCGAAACAATGAATCCCGTGCACGCGATCCTGCTGGACGAACTGGGCAAGGCGGCCCGGCCGGTCCGATCGCACCTGCCGCCGCGGAACGATTCCTATGGCGGCAGCGGCCGGCCGTATTACTTCGTCTCGGTCCCGGACCGTCGTGGCATGGTCAGGCGCTGGCTGGCCGCCAACAAGGCCCTGAGCCCGGATGAGGTGCTGGCGGTGGTCGACAGCCTCAGCCAGGGCGAGTCCCACGAGGAGGTGACGCTCGGCGGCATGCTGGTCCGCGACTGCCCGCGGGCGCGGCGGGCGATCACCACCGCCGATCTGGACCGCTGGCTCGGCCGCCTGATCGGCTGGGCGGAGGTGGATACCTGGTGCCAGAACCTGTTCACCGCCGAGGATTTGGCCGCCGACTGGCCGGCCTGGAGCCGGCTGATCGACCAGCTGTCGCGCGACGCCAACATCAACAAGCGCCGCGCCGCCCTGGTGCTGCTGGTTGGCCCGGTGCACTATTCGCCCGATCGCCGCTTTCGCGACCTGGCCTTCGTGGTGCTGGAGCGGCTGAAACCCGAAAAGCCGATCCTGATCACCAAGGCGGTCTCCTGGCTGCTTCGCTCGCTGGTGACGCAACACCGCGACGCCGTCGCCGCCTATGTCGACGCCAACGAGGCGACCCTGCCCGCCATCGCCGTCCGCGAGACCAGGACCAAGCTGAAGACGGGGACCAAGTCAGGGCGTACCAAGCCGGCATGACCCTTCGCTCGCTTTTCGTCACCCAGGTCTATCAGGCCTCGCTCGCCGGCGAGCCGGACTTCGCCGGCTTCAACGCCGAGCTGGAGCAGGCCTGCCGTATGCTGGCCGCCGAGGACCTCGCCGGCCGCGCCTGGTGCGAAGAGCACGCCTATGGCGGGTACACCTCCTACGCCTCGCTGGACGACCTGCCGCGCCGGGCCAGCATCTTCGAGCTGCTCAAGCGCAAGCTCGACCGGCACGCGGCGACCTACGCCAAGGCGCTGGAATTCGACTTAGGGCGCGGGCGGCTCAGGCTGGACAGCCTGTGGGCCAATATCCTGGAGCCGGGCCGCGCCCACTCCGGCCACATCCATCCGCACAGCGTCATCTCCGGCACGGTCTATGTCGCCATGCCGGCGGGCGCCGGGGGCTTGCGCCTGGAAGACCCACGCCTGCCGCTGATGATGGCCGCCCCGCCCAGGCGCGCCGACGCCGCCGAGATCCAGAAGAGCTTCATCTATCTCGCACCCGAAGCCGGGACGATCCTGATGTGGGAAAGCTGGCTCCGCCACGAAGCCTTGGCCAACGTAGCGAAAGAAGAGCGGATTTCGCTGAGCTTCAACTATGGCTGGCGGTAGAGCCGCACACACGTTCTTCCTTCTTCCGCTACGGGAGAAGGTATCCTCGAGGGCCGCAACGGCAGGATGGGCGCACTTGCCCCCGTCGGCGTTTTGGCCAAGGTGGTCGGCCAACCCACGCAAGAGGATACCGGCATGGATCTGCAGCTGAAGGACAAGGTGATTTTCGTGGCCGGCGCCAGCCGGGGGATCGGGCTGGGCATCGTCGAGGCCTGCCTTGCCGAGGGCGCGAAGCTGGCCATCGCCGCCCGCGGGGCCGAGGCGCTGGAGGAACAGCGGGCGCGGCTGGCGGCTGAATATGGCGAGGACCGCGTCTGGGCCCGCGCCGGCGACATGCGCGAGACGGCGGTGATCGAAGACGCCCTGGACGATGTGGAAAAGGACTTCGGTCCGGTCTGGGGCGCGGTGGCCAACGTCGGCCTCTACGACACCCCGCCGGGCTTCGAGGTGGACGACGCCAACTGGGACGGCGCCTTCACCCAGAACCTGGACTCCGCCTTCCGCCTCGGCCGCGCGGCCCTGCGCCGCATGACGCCGCGCAAGGAGGGGTCGGTGATCTTCATCTCGTCGATCGCCGGTCTTGGCGCCCTGGGCACGGCCCTGACCTATGGCACGGCCAAGGCGGCGATGAACCACCTCTCCAAGGAGCTGGCCAGGATCGCCGGCGCCTCGGGCGTGTGGGTCAACACCATAGCGCCGGGCAACATCATCTTCCCGGGCGGCAACTGGGAGACCCTGTCCACCGGCCCGCGCGCCGAGGCCTGGGCGCGCTGGATCAAGCGCGAGGTGCCGCTGAACCGCTATGGCAGGCCGGAGGAGATCGGCGCGGCGGCGGCCTTCCTGCTCAGCCCCCGCGCCAGCTTCATCACCGGAACGGTCGTGCCGGTGGATGGCGGTCAGACGCGATAGAGACGAGGCTAGGACCCGACGCCGGCCCTGGGCGTTGACAGGGTGTGTGGCTATTTAAGGAGGCCTCATGCGGATCGCGGCGGCTGTATTGACCATTGCGCTGGCGGTCGCCGCATGCGGGCGCGCCCAGACCCATCAAGAGACCACCGTGGCCGACCCGCACAGACAGCAGCACTCGCCGGAGTCGCTGACCATCGGCCGCGTCACCCCGCGCACCGGCGGCGGCATCCAGCTCAGCTCCGAGGCCTTTCCCGACGAGGGTCGGATCGATCTGCGCCACTCAGGTTATGGCGAGAACCTGTCGCCGCCGCTGCGCTGGACGCCGGTGGCGGGCGCGGGCGCCTACGCCATCGTGCTGGAGGATCCCGACGCGCCGACGGAAAAGCCCTTCGTGCACTGGATGATCTGGAACATCCCCGGCCAGGTGACATCCCTGTCCGAGGGCGTGCCGAACAACGCCGAGCTGGTCAGCCCGCAAGGCGCCATCCAGGGCCGAAACGACAACGATTCAGCGGGCTATTTCGGACCGCACCCGCCGCCCGGCCACGGGGTGCACCACTACCATTTCCAGATCTTCGCCCTGGACGGCCCGCTCGGCCTGCACGCGGACGCCGACCTGCGCGCCCTGAGCAACGCCATGCAGGGCCGCGTCATCGCCGACGGCGAACTGGTGGCGACCTACGAGGAGCCGTAGAGGCCGCGCCCCTGATTGACGCCACGTCGCCATAGTCCGGCCGCGTAATCCTCGCTATCGTCTGGAAAACCCTCCAGGAGGCATCCCATGGACGACGGCGCGGTGAATGTGAGCGGGCTGTCCCGCGACGAGTTGGGCAAGATCGGCCCGGCCATGCAGGGCGTGATCGACCAGGGCCTGCTCTCCGGCGTCGTAACCCTTTTGTGGCGCAACGGCGAGATCGCCCAGGTCACCACCAACGGCCTGGCCAATCGCGAGACCAGGACGCCGATGGCCAGCGACACCATCTTCCGCATCGCCTCGATGACCAAACCGATCACCTCGGTCGCGGCCCTGATGCTGATGGAGGAAGGCAAGCTCAGGCTCGACGATCCGATCACCCGGTGGCTGCCCGAGTTCGCGAACATGCAGGTGCTGAAGGATCCGCAAGGGCCGGTCGAGAACACCTATCGCGCCCCGCGCGACATCACGGTCGAGGACCTGATGACCCACCGCGCCGGCCTCGCCTACGGCTTCACCTCCGTCGGGCCGATCGCCCACGCCCACCAGAAGGCGCTGGGCGACGTGCTGAACTCCGACATGGATCCCGACGCCTGGCTGAAGGCGCTCGGCGGCCTGCCGCTGTCCTATCCGCCCGGCGAGCGCTTCCACTACAGTCACGCCACCGACGTGCTGGGCTATCTGGTCGGCCGCATCGAAGGCAAACCGTTCCGCGACGTCCTGTTCGAGCGCATCTTCAATCCGCTCGGCATGGTCGACACCGATTTCTGGATTCCGCCGGAAAAGGCGGGCCGCGCCGCGGTGGTCTACCGCATCAACGCCGCCGAGAGCGGCAAGCTCGATCCGGTGGCGTTCAAGGCCTACACGCGGCCGCCGGCCTTCACCGGCGGCGGCGGCGGCCTGGCCTCGACCGCCGACGACTATCTGAAGTTCGCCCGCATGCTGCTGAACAAGGGCGAGGTCGACGGCGTGCGGTTGCTCAAGCCCGAAACCGTCGAGCTGATGCAGACCAACCGGCTGACCGACGCCCAGCGGGCGATCCCGTTCATGGGCTTTCCGTTCTGGATGGGCCAGGGCTTCGGCCTCGGCGTTTCGGTGATCCTGGATGCGGAAAAGCAGGCGTGGATGGGCGCGGGCTCCAACGGCGCCTTCAGCTGGCCCGGCGCCTTCGGCACCTGGTGGCGGGGCGATCCGAAGGAAAACATGGTGATGCTCTACATGATCCAGAATTCGATGGAGCTTGGGCCGGAAGCCGCCTCGCAACTGGCCACCGGCCAGCGCATGGCCGCCCAGGCGGCGTTGCCGATGTTCCAGAACCTGACCTACGGCGCCATCCAGCGCTGATCATCTTCGTCGGCTATCATCAACAGATCGATTGACAATCAATCGATCTGTTGATTGTATCGGCGCATGAGCCTCGCTCTCGCCACGCCGATCGATGCCGATGCTGACCGCCTGGACGCGGTCTTCTTCGCGCTCAGCGATCCGGTGCGCCGCTCCATCCTCGAGCGGCTGGACGGCCCCGCCCTTTTGGTTTCCGAGCTCGCCGAGCCCTTCGACATCTCGCTGCAGGCGGTCTCGCGCCATATCCAGGTCCTGGTCCGCGCCGGTCTGATCACCCAGGCCCGTTCGGGCCGCATCAGCCGCTGCAGCCTCGACGCCGAGCCGCTGTCCGACGCGGCGCTCTGGCTCAACCGCTACGCCAAATACTGGCAGGCCCAGTTCGAAACCCTGGCCCAGCACCTCATCCAGATCGAAAAGGAAAAGCCATGACCTATGCCGAAACCATGACGGCGATGGACGCCAGGCGGAAACAGATCGAGGCGTTGAAAGGCGAGATCCGGACGTTGCAGGCCGAG